>NZ_JBFUMO010000150.1:0-11499 GCF_054049355.1 Roseateles sp. P5_E11
GGTCAAGCCGCCGGCGGTGCAGGCCCATGCCGGGCAGCGCCTCGGTCCCTGGAAGCTGCTGGGGCCGATTGGCAGCGGCGGCATGGGCGAGGTCTGGCTGGCCGAACGCAGTGACGGGCTCTACGACGCCCATGCAGCGATCAAGCTGTTGCATGCCCGCGCCACCACGCCCGCGCAACGCGCCCGCTTCGCCCGGGAGGGCGAGCTGCTCGCGAGGCTTGGGCATCCACACATCGCGCGCCTGTTGGATGCCGGTGTGCAGCCGGACGGCGCACGCTATCTGGTGCTGGAATACGTGGCCGGCGCTCAGATTGATGACTGGTGTGACGTCCGTCGCGTCGGTCTGGCACAGCGGCTCGCGCTCTTCCTGCAGGTCTGCGAGGCCGTGGCGTACGCGCATGCCCACCTGGTGGTGCACCGCGACCTCAAGCCCGCCAACCTGCTGGTGAGCGAGGACGGCCAGGTCAAGCTGCTCGACTTCGGCGTCGCCAAGCTGCTGGCCGACGACACGAGTTCCGACAGCGACCTCACCCGGGCCGCCGCCGCGGGCCTGACACCCGCCTACGCCGCACCCGAGCAACTCACCGGCGGCGCCATCAGCACGGCCACCGACGTCTATGCCCTGGGTGTGCTGCTGTTCCAGTTGCTCAGCGGCCAGCGCCCCTATGCCGGCACCGACAGCACGCCGGCGCAGTGGGTACGCGACATCGTCGAGGCCGAACCCCTGTCGCTTTCCCGGGCTCAGCCCAGCGTGCAGGCCGCTGCGGCGCGGGGCACTTCAGCAGCCCAGCTGGCCCGGGCCCTGCGCAGCGATCTGGCCTTCATCACGGCGCGCGCCCTGCGCAAGCAACCCGGCGCGCGCTACCCCTCGGTGCAGGCCCTGGCCGAGGATGTGCAACGCTACCTGCGCCACGAACCGGTCAGCGCCCGGGCCGGGGATTGGCGCTACCGGGCCGCACGCTTCGTGCGCCGCAACCGACTCGCCGTGGCCGGCAGCGTGCTGCTGGCGTCGGCGCTGGCGGCCGGCGTCGGCGCCACACTCTGGCAGGCCGACAGGGCCCGGCGTCAGGCCGTGCTGGCGCAAACCGAGGCCGCCAAGGCCACGGCCATCAAGGACTTCCTCCTCAAGTCCTTCAACACGGCGCAGATCGGCCAGCGAACCCAGGCCAACGGTGCCGCGACCACCGTGCTGCAGCTGATCGAAAGCGGTGGCGCCGAACTGCTCAAGGACGACCTCAAGATCGACCCGGAGGCACGCCTGGAACTGCTGACCGCGCTCGGGGAACTGCAGCGCATCAACGGCCTGCATGCGCAGGCCGAGCCCCTGCAGCTCAAAGCGCTCGAACTGGCCAAGCAGCATTTCGGCGCGACCAGTGAGAAGTACGTCTACGCCCTGGTCGAGCGCGCCACCAACCTGCCCAAGCTGGGGCGGCGCGCTGAATCCAACCAGCTCTACGACGACGCCATTGCCCTGATGGAGAGGATCGGCCAGCAACACACCGAGAGCTACCCCTTTGCGCTGTGGATGCGCGGCGTGAACGCCTATCGCACCGACCAGTACGAACTTGCATTGAGCCTGTTTGAGCGCGCCGAACTCGCCTGCCGTCAACACCGGCCCCACGACGCCACCCACGCCTTCGCCCTGCAGTGGCAGGCCAACGTGCACTCGATGCGCGACCAGTTCGATGCGGCGCAGGCCGCCCTGACGAAGGCGCTTGCGCTCACGCCCAGTGCCGAGCACCCGGAGCAGGCCGAGGCGCTGCTGCAGCTCTACCTGGGCGACCTGCAAACCCGCCGGGGCGAGATGGAACAAGCGCTGGCAGCCTACGACCGGGCGCTCTCCCTCATGCAGCGCACCGACAGCGGCCGCAACCCGGACCGCGTGGTCGTGCTCGTCAATGCCGCGCGGGCGCGCCATGAGCTGGGCCAGCCCGAAGCGGCCAGGGCGGAGCTGCGCGAGGCGCTGGCGCTGGCGCAGCACCACCCGACGGGTGAGCCCGGCCGAACCCTGAGCGATCGCGTCCTGTCGGCCCAGGTGGCACTCGACCTGGCCGATGGCAACGCGGCTGCCGCCCTGGTCGCCGCACGCCAATTGGCCGCACGCTGGCCGGCCGACGCCACGGGTTCGAGCTACGCCGCCAACCGGATGCTCCTGGCCGAGGCCGAGCGGCAAGCCGGGCAGCCCGCGCTGGCGCGCCAGGCGGCCGAGCGCGCCGCAGCGATCTACGAGGCTGCGGGCAGCGACACCCTGCTGGCGAGGCAGGCCCGGTTGGTGCTGGCCGAAGTCCTGGCACGGCAAGGCGATGCCGCAGCATCGGAACAGTTCCGCAGGGTGCTTGAAACCGCCCGTGCAGACTCCGCGACACCGCCGCGTTCCAGGCAGTTGCAGAAGGCCCGCGCCCTGGCCGGCCTGGCCCGCCTGAGCCTGTCGACCCGCCCGCAGGAGGCCGCACGCCTGGCTCGCGAGGGCAGCGCTCTGCTGCCCGCTCCAGTCACCCTGCGAGAACGCCAGGTCCTGTCACAGTTGCAGGAGACCGAAGCCAAGGGCGTCAAGCAGGGGTCCGCAGTGCCCGGGGCCTGACCGCACGGTTTGCGGCGCTATCGGCAGTCCCTGCGCAGAYGGCGCAAGCAGAGCAACCCGAGTCCAGCCGCGAGAAGCAGGGCGCTCCCCGGCTCGGGCACGGGCAGCGCCGTTGTCCAGTCCAGCCCGCTGGCCGCGCTGAGCGTGTAGCCATCGGTGACCAAACTGCCGCCCACCAGCAGGCCGGTCACGCCCTGCACCAGCACGCTGCTGGAGAAATCAAGCTGGCTGTTCGAGTTGCCCGACACCGCGCTGAAGCTGCGCTGACCCGACTCGGCGCGGGCGTAGATGCCCAGGTCGAAGGCCGTGCCCACCACCACCGGCACGCTGAAGGTCCAGTGCCCGTCGACCACGCGCGAGGTGGCGGGCGAACTGGCCACACCCCAGGCCACGCGCTGGCGGTCGGTGGCGAAGAGATCGGAGTTGCCCCGGCTGTAGCCCGGGTTGGACGAGGACAACTCAAAGGTGTTCATGTAACCGGTCACCTGGATCTGGCTGCGCCCGGCAAAGCCCGCGGCGGCCAGGGTGCCGTCGATGGACATGTCGACCAGCATGTAGACCGTCTGCCCCGTATGCCCGGCCCATTGCAGGGTCAGCTTGTCCTCGAAGCCGCCGTTGGACCCCGCCACGGCAAAGAAGGCGTTGTTGGGCGAGTTGTTGTCTGAACGCATGTGGATGTGGCCGATGCCCACCGAACCCCAGGTCGAGTTGCTGATGTTGCCGCTGCTGTAGCTGTCGCTCGTGGTGGCGCTGCTGTTGCCGGTGAAGTAGGCCACCGTGCAGTGGCCGGACGCGAAGCCGCCKGTGAAGTCGGTACCTGCCGTTCTCGGCGCGCCGGGACTCGACGGCGCAGCGCAGGAACTCATGAAGCCACCGGGGCCGGTGACGTCTTGGTGCCTCGGGGCGGCTTGCACACTGCTGGCCAGGCCGGCCAGTGCCAAGCACAGGAAATAGCGGGGTGAAGACATGGCTTGAAGCTCCGGGTCGGGGTTGATGGGCGTCTGCACACGTTCAACCGCACTAAGCCCGCAGAAGGGATCACCACCCCCTAGAACTTGGGGCCTGAGGCGAGTCCTTAGTGAGGCGTCGGGCAAGACGCAGGTCATGCCCTCGGCACACCTCGGTCAGCCTGACCCAAGTGCTCAAGGATGGCGGGATTTTGGTGCTCGCTCACATCGCAAGCGATATGAGTGAACCCCGAACCCGGCGATCAATAAGCCTGCCCGAGCTGTTCCAGGATTGCGGGATTTTGGTGCTCGCTCACATCGCAAGCGATATGAGCAAGCCCCAAACCCAGCCCATCGGCTGCGCCGACCGCGCTTCGCGCGGCCTAGAGCAACCGGTCCAGTCTAGTAAGCCTGGCCCAGTTGCTCCAGGATGGCTGGGTTTTCCAATGTCGACGTGTCCTGCGTCACCGTCTCCCCCTTGGCCACCGACCTCAACAAGCGCCGCATGATCTTGCCCGAGCGCGTCTTGGGCAGGTTGTCGCCGAAGCGGATGTCCTTGGGCTTGGCGATGGGGCCGATCTCCTTGGCCACGTGGTCGCGCAGTTGCTTGGCAATCGCCTTGGCCTCGTCGCCGCTCGGGCGYGGGCGCTTCAGCACGACGAAGGCGCAGATGGCCTCGCCGGTCGTGTCGTCCGGGCGGCCCACCACCGCCGCCTCGGCCACCAGTTCGGTGCAGCTGACAAGCGCCGACTCGATCTCCATCGTGCCCATGCGGTGGCCGGACACGTTCAGCACGTCGTCGATGCGGCCGGTGATGGTGAAGTAGCCCGTTTCGGCGTCGCGGATGGCGCCGTCACCGGCCAGGTAGTAGCCCTTGAGCTCGGCCGGGTAGTAGCTCTTCTTGAAGCGCTCCGGGTCACCCCAGATCGTGCGGATCATGCTCGGCCAGGGCTTCTTGACGACCAGGATGCCACCCTGGCCATTGGGCACGTCGTTGCCGGTCTCGTCGACGATGGCCGCCGTGATGCCCGGGAAGGGCAGCGTGCAGGAGCCCGGCACCAGCGTCGTCACGCCGGGCAGCGGCGTGATCATGTGGCCGCCGGTCTCGGTCTGCCAGAAGGTGTCGACGATGGGGCAGCGCTTGCCGCCCACATGCTCGTAGTACCACTCCCAAGCCGCCGGGTTGATGGGCTCACCCACCGAGCCCAGCAGGCGCAGGCTGCTCAGGTCGGAACGCGCGGGATGCACGGCGGGGTTGCTCTCGGCGGCCTTGATCAGCGAGCGGATGGCCGTGGGCGCCGTGTAGAAGATCGTGACCTTGTGCTTCTCGATCATCTGCCAGAAGCGGCCGGCGTCCGGGTAGGTGGGCACGCCCTCGAAGACGATCTCGGTGCCACCCAGGGCCAGCGGGCCGTAGGTGATGTAGGTGTGGCCCGTGACCCAGCCGATGTCGGCCGTGCACCAGAAGATGTCGTCGTCCTTCAGGTCGAAGGTCCACTTGGTGGTGAGTGCCGCATGCAGCAGATAGCCGCCCGTGCTGTGCTGCACGCCCTTGGGCTTGCCGGTGGAGCCCGACGTGTACAGCAGGAAGAGCGGATGCTCGGCCTCGACCCACTCCGGCGCGCAGCTCGTCGACTCGGCCGACATCAGGTCGTGCAGCCACACATCGCGGCCGTCGACCCAGGCGATCTTGCCGCCGGTGCGCTTGTAGACGATGACGTCCTTCAGCGTCGGGCAGGCGCCGCCGTCCAGCGCCTCGTCGACGATGGCCTTGAGCGGCAGCGCCTTGCCGCCGCGGGCCTGCTCGTCGGCGCAGATGATGGCCACGGCGCCGGCGTCCTGCACGCGGTCGCGCAGGGACTGGGCCGAGAAGCCGCCAAACACGACCGAGTGCGTCGCGCCGATGCGCGCACAGGCCTGCATGGCCACCACGCCCTCGACGGACATCGGCATGTAGATGACGACACGGTCGCCCTTCTGGATGCCGCGCCCCTTGAGCGCGTTGGCGAGCTGGCTGACCTTGGCCAGCAGCTCGGCGTAGGTGACGCGAGTGACCGTGCCGTCATCGGCCTCGAATATCAATGCCGTCTTCTCCCCCTTGCCGGCCTCGACATGGCGGTCCAGACAGTTGTAGGAGACATTGAGCTTGCCGTCCTCGAACCACTTGAAGAACGGCGCGTCGCTGTCGTTGAGCGTCTTGGTGAACGGCGTCTGCCAGCTCAGCAGCTCGCGGGCCTGGCGGGCCCAGAAGCCGGCGTAATCGGCCTCGGCTTCGGCCACAAGAGCGGCATAGCCCGCTTCGCCCTTCACATGGGCGTTGGCGACCCATTCCGGGCTGGGGGCGTAGGTGTTGAGCGTACTCATCGTGTGTCTCCTCGTTCTGGCTGCTTGGCGCGCACTGTGCGAGGAGTCACTGACGATGCCCTTACTCTCGGCTCTGCGCCCCGCGGCGCAAGCTTAGCGCGGCTCAGCGCGGGGCCGGCGTTTCAGCCCCATCAGCAGGCCCAGGCCGGCCATCAGCAGGCCCGCGCTCGCCGGCTCGGGTGCCGGGGCGTTGATGAATTGCAGGTTGTCGATCAGCAGCGCGTGATCCGTGGTGTTGGTGTGAATCCTCAGCTCGTCAAAGACGATGTCGCGAAAACCATAGATATTGGTCGAGCCCGTCAGCGATGAGGGTGCGGCGGCAGATTCGACCCAGCCACCATGGAAGTAGGCGTCAAAAGTCGAGACGCCGTTGTCCGCCGTCACCATCGCGAAGGCTGCGGCTGAAACGGGCTTGACGAAATGGATCGCGAAGTCGGTCGAGGCACCCACATTCGACCGGAAGTTGCTCACACGGTTGCCGCTGAAATGCACAAACGCCGGATTCATGTCGGCGTTGGCGAAAGCGGAATCGAACTTCAGGCCGAGGTTGACGAACTGATCGGACACGACCTCGCTCGCCCTCAGCGCAACCGATTCGAAGTCGACGGTGAGGTCTGGCGTGGTCAGCCCGGTGTCTGCATTGAAGAATTCGGCCCGGGCGGGGCCGCTCAGCAGCGCCAGCGCAGCCAGCAGGGCGGCCGGAACACGGCGCATTTGGGTTTGGATCATCAGGAGCTCCCAGCAGGTTGAGGTGGCGGCGCGAGTGCCCCGCCTTCTTCAGGACGGGCCGCGCCGGCAGATCCGGACACGCCCCCCTAGTTCAAGGCCGCGGCCGCACCAACATGCCCGGTGCGGCCACGAAAGGCTTGAAGCCCATGGCTTCATAAAGCTCGGCCGGCGCATAGGCCACGCGGCCCTGAATGACGAGGCTGGCACGGCGCAGCGCCTCGATGTCCTGGGACGGGTCGCCCTCGACGAGCAGCAGGTCGGCTGCATAGCCACGCGCGATGCGGCCACGCTCGGCGCTGGCGCCCGCCACCCGCGCACCGTTCCAGGTCGCGATGCGCAGCACCTCGGGCGCCGGAATGCCCGCCTTCACGTACAGCGCCAGCTCGCGGTGCAGACCCAGGCCGGCCGTGCCGTCGGTGCCCGCCACCAGCGGCACGCCGGCGCGGTGCATGTCGCGCGTCAACGCCAGCAGCTTGGCGTAGGAACGGCGGTAGGTGTCGAGCTTGTCGCCCGCCAGGTCCATCGGCGCCACGCGCAGCTGGCGCTGCCACAGCACGGGCAGATGCCCAGCCACGTCGCCCAGCACCGGGTCGAGCTCGCCCTGGGCCTGGGTGAACATGGCCTCGAAGGTCATCAGCGTCGGGTCGACGACGACCTGGCGCTCACGCAGCAGCGCGATGAAACGCCGCACCTTCGGGCTGGCGAGGTCGACGGCCTGGGCGTCGCTGCCCACGCGCTGAAAGCGCAGCAAGGTGCGGCTGTCGTCCCCCGGGCGGCTGACGAAGTTCAGCATGACCTGGTTGATGTGGGTCAGTTCCTCGTAGCCGGCGCGCACCGCCTGCTCGGCGAGCATGAAGGCCGGCACATGGCCGTTGACGTGCAGGCCCAGGCTGCGGGCCTTGGTCGTCAACGGCTTGACCCATTCGGGCTTGATCGAGTTGTAGAGCTTGATGCCGACAAAGCCATGGCAGGCATACCAGCTCACCGCATCCAGTGCCTCGTCCAGCGTCTCGGCGACGATGCCATTGCGCGCCGAGAAAGGGCTCTTGCCCTCGATGAAGCCGGCGGCGTAGACGTTCGGGCCGATGACCTCGCCGCGCTCGATGCGGTCGCGCAGGCGCAGCAACTCCTGGTTGTCGTTGCCGGGGTCGCGGATGCTGGTCACACCGCCGGCCAGATGCGCCAGGCCGTCCTCGCTCCACAGATGGGCGTGCATGTCCCACAGGCCCGGCAGCAGCGTCTGGCCGCGGCCGTCGATGGCGCGCTCGGGCAGCACGCGCAGCGCGCCGGGCTCGGTCACGGCGTCGATGCGGCCCTGTGAGATCCACACATCGCTGGGGCCCCGCATGCGCGCCGCCGGGGCGTCGAACCAGCGCACATTGCGGATCAGCGTGACGCCTTCGAACGGTTTGGCCAGGCGCTGGCGCAGCGCGCCGAGGCGCTCGTTGGCGGCCTGCTGCTGGCGGGCCAGCAAAGCGGGCACCAGCGCCTCGGCGCCCCTCTCTGCCACCGCGAAGCCTGGCCAGGTGATCGCGAACAGCGCGTGGCTGGCGTCGTCGCGCACCCAGTAGTACCAGGGCTGGGCATCCGCGCCGGTGACGGCCACCAGGGCCAGAGGCCCCGTCGCGGCATCGGGCGTCAGGCGGGCCAGGATCTCGGCGCGGATCTTCAGCCCGCCCAGCGTGGCGGCACGGCCGTCGGGCTGGGCCAGCAGCATGCGCACCAGGGCGCCGTAGTAGCCCGGCGAGGCCTCCAGCGGGATGAAGACGAAGTCATCACCCGCCGGCACGTCGCCGCTGTCGGCCCGCGAACGCCAGCGCGCATGGGCGTCGACGACATCGAAGTCCTCGGCAATCTCGGCACCCATGGTGCTGCGCCCCCGGCCGCGGTAGTCGCGCGGCGCGCCGTTGGTGGCGAGGCGAAAGCTCTCCTTGATGTCCGGGCCGCGGCCGTTGTCGCGGTAGCTGTAGTCGGTCTCGATGCGGCCATCGGACTGGGTTTCGACACGCAGATGGCCGGCCACATGCTCCTGCGACAGCACCGTGTACTCGGCGCCCCGCGCACTGCCGAGCGCGAGCCAAAGCAGCAGCCCGATCACACGCGGCGCACTCATGACCGCGCTCCCGACCTGCCGCGCCGCAACGCCAGCAGGCCCAGGCCTGCCGCCAACAGCACCGGCACCTGGGGTTCGGGCACGCTAGACACAATGGCCCGCAGCTCGACGCTCTGCGGCAGGTAAAACTCCAAAGATTGCAGGCTGGCCGCAGCCCGTTGCCCGGGCATGCAGGCCAGGCTCAGACAGTCGGGGTCCGAAGACGCCACGAGGTGGTAGCTGCCGATCAGCGTCTGCGTCACCGAAAGATCCCAGTGCCCCGCAGCCTGTGGTGCCGTGGCCCAGACGGGCGGCGTCAGGCCAACCGAACTGTCCAGGCTCCCCAGCGCCACCGGGCTCACCTCGGCGCTGTAGTGTTCGGTGCCAGAGGCCGTCACGTCCCATCGGTTGGAGCCGCGGGCCGTGGCCAGCTGCGCATCGGGCGGCGCAATGAAGCGGCTGACGGCGCGCACGCTCATCTGGTCCGGATGGGGGGAGATGACCAGCTCCCAATGCGCGTCCAGCGGCATATGCCAAGGCTGGAAGTCGAAATGGAGGTCAAGCGTGCCAAGCCCGGCGTTGGGCTGGGAGGGGTTCCAGTTCAGCAGGAGGGCACCGCCACCCTGGAAGACCCATTGCCCATTCTCGAAACTCAACACCGGCGGGCTTTCCAACCCGCCCGTCAATACGCCGCCAGGGTCCTGGCTCTGCCAGCTCGCCCGCACGGTTGGCGTGATTTGGGTCTGGGCCATGCAGGCCGACGCGGCGCCTTGCAGCGCGCAGGCGGCAAGCACGGTTCGAGCAACTCGAAGGGGATGGCGGGACATGGCGCGTTCCAAGAGCGTGAGCGGCTTGCTCACCTGCTTTCAGACGCAGCCTTGCAGCGAATCCGGACAAGACCGCCGTCCCCCCGGCGCGCTCACTGGCCCAGCAGCACTCCCAGCAGCAGCCGCGCCTTGTCCCAGTCACGGCGCACCGTGCGGTCGGTGAGCTGCAGCGCCTCGGCGATCTCGAGGTCGTTGTAGCCGCCGAAATAGCGCATCTCCACCACCTTGGCCAGGCGCGGCTCGGCCGCGGCCAGGGCCTCCAGGGCCTCGTGCACCTTCAGCACCTCGTCTTCGCCGGCCGGCGTGCTGTCGGCGATGTGGGTGTCCAGCGTCAGGTGAGCCAGACCACTGCCACGGCGCTGGGCCTGGCGCTCGCGCACCGCGTCGATGATGACGGAGCGCATCACCTGTGAGGCATAGGCGAAGAAGGCGCGCCGGCTGTCCGGCCGCAGCCGTCCGCTGCCCAGAAAGCGCAGATAGCTCTCATGCACCAGCACCGTGGTGTCGAGCACGGTGTTGCGCCCGCCGTCGCGCAGGCGGGAGCGGGCCAACTTGCGCAGTTCGTCGTAAGCGGCAGCGAAGAGCCGGTCCTGGGCGCCGGCGCTACCGGCATTGACCTGTTCGATCAGGGTTTCGATGGCATCGTCTGGCACGGGCGCATGGTGCCAGCGCACTGCCGCCACGGACATCATCCTTACTGGGGATGTCCGCCCTGGCGATGCGCTTGCGTCTGACCTAGTGTGCGAACCCAATGAAAAGAGCCCAACGATGCTGACCCCGGCGGACATGAGCCGGCTGAGCCGACTGCTCGACCAGGCCCAGGCGCTGGCGCCCGAAAGCCATGAAGCCTGGCTGGCAGCACTGCCGCCGGACGCCGCACACCTCGCGGCGGCGCTGCGCGACATGCTGGCGAACCCGCCCGGCGAGCTGACACTGCCGCGCCTGGGCGCCTGGGAGGGCGAGGACCCCGCCGCCGTACACGCCGGCGACCGCATCGGCCCCTACCGGCTGCTGGAAGAGATCGGCCGCGGCGGCATGGGCAGTGTGTGGCGGGCCGAGCGGGCGGACGGCAGCTACCGGCGCGAGGTGGCGCTCAAGCTGCCACGGCTGACCTGGGGCGAGGGGCTGGCACGACTGATGGCCCAGGAGCGGGACATCGGCGCGATGCTGGAGCACCCCAACATCGCCCGCCTCTACGACGCCGGCATCGACATGCGCGGCTGGCCGTATCTCGCGCTGGAACTGGTGGCCGGCCAACCCATCGACGCCTGGTGTCGCGAGCAGGCCTTGAGCGTGAACGCGCGCCTGACGCTGCTGTTGCAGGTCATGCGCGCCGTCGGCTATGCCCACGGGCGGTTGGTCGTGCACCGCGACATCAAGCCTTCCAACGTGCTGGTGACGCCCGACGGCCAGGCCCATTTGCTGGACTTCGGCATCGCCAAGTTGCTGTCCGAGGCTGCCGTTGGCGCCGGCCTCACGCTGGCGTCGGAGCGCCATCTGACGCCCCACTACGCCTCGCCGGAGCAGTTGCGCGACGCGCCGGTCACCGTGTCCACCGACGTCTACAGCCTGGGCGTGCTGGCCTTCGAACTGTTGACCGGCCACACGCCGTATCGCCTTGCTCGCGACAGCCGCGCTGCCTGGGAAGCAGCGGTACTTGTCGATGAGCCCGAGCGCGCCAGCATCCGCTGCACTGACACCGCGACGGCCCGCGCGCTGCGCGGTGACATCGACGCCATCCTGGCCAAGGCGCTGCGGCGCGACCCGGCCGAGCGCTATGCCAGCGTCGACGCCTTCGCCCAGGACGTGGAGCGCCACCTGCGCGGCGAGGCGGTGCTGGTCCAGCCCGACAGCACTTGGCACCGCCTCGGCCGCACGCTGCGCCGCCACCGGCTTGCCTTCGGCACGTCGGCGGTCGTCATCGCCGCGCTGGCGCTGGGCGGCGGCATTGCGCTGCGC
>NZ_JBFUMO010000151.1:0-11476 GCF_054049355.1 Roseateles sp. P5_E11
GCCTTGAACAGGCGCGCGAACTGGCCGCCGTCGTTCGTGATGTCCGCCGACGTGGCGCCCCCGGGACTGAAGACGAGCGCGAATACACCGTTGCCCGTGTACTGCGTTGGATGCGTCAGCATGTACTGGACGTGGTTGTCCCGATAGTGCTTCGGCGTTCCGCCGGGGGTCGTCGAGGGCACGCCCATGGGGGTCTGCCAGAACAGGATCGGCAGGTTGCCCAGGTGGCTTCGTAGCGTCTTCCACTGGTCGAGGCTTTGGTTGAAATTCGGCGTGGTGACGTTGTTCTCATCCAAGTAGAACGGGCCGGTGCCGCGACCCGCGCACTCGTCCACGGGTGTCGGGACTTCAAAGCAACCTGCGTCGCGATCGCTCGTCTGCGCCACGATGAAGTCGGCCTTGTCTGCACCGAGTTTTGCCATGAAGCTGCCGGTGGCGTCTGGGTTCCCGTACCACATCGACGGGGGGAAGCCCATCCTCGCCTTGGGCGCATACGTCCGCCCGAGCGTCAACAGGCAACCGACGACGCCAACGGCCGTATTCGGTTGACTGGCGCATTCCGGCACCGTGCTCACGCGCGCCGGCAACTTCGCCGGGTCGCCGCCAGGTGCACTGCCCTCTGCGAAGCCCCAGAAGTCAGGCTCGAGGTTGACCAGGGTGGGGCGGCCGGTCTCGGCGATCTTCTGGTACATCAACTTGACTTGCGCCCAGTAGGCGGCCATGAACGGCGCGTCGTTGATGACGGTGACGTCGCCACCCCGCAGGGAAGGCATCTGGAACAGGGTGAACATCGGCACGGCGCCCATGGCCGCGACGTCGGCGGAGAAGACCGTTATGACGCCACCGTCCGGATAGTTGTATTGCCATTGAGGCCATGCGTTACCGCCGCCGCCAGAGTTGAAACCCGTGACCGCCACGAGATAGGTATCGATGATGTCCGGAGCGATCTGCTGGGCCTTCATGTCCGCGATAGGACTGGCCGCGCCGAGGCCCACGAGGAGCCGGCCGGGCTTGCCGAGGGCTGTAGTGATCGAAGGAGCAGGTGCAGGTGCAGGTGCAGGTGCAGGTGCAGGTGCAGGTGCAGGTGCAGGAGCAGGTGCAGGTGCAGGTGCAGGAGCAGGTGCAGGTGCAGGTGCGGGTGCAGGTGCGGTTGTCGGCGAGCCGCCTCCGCCGCCGCAAGCTGCGACCCCCGCACTCAGGAAGGCGATCGCAACGCGACGGGCATGGGACACGGTGTTCAGTGCCAACGGCATTCGTTTCCTCTTGGATGAAATATGTCTTTTCGCAATGTTGTCGCGGCAAGACTCAATAGTTGTAGTCACGCCCTCGGCCCGACATGAACACGCGGCCGTAGATGGTCGGTGAAGTTGTAATCGATCTGCCAACTTCCTGACACGTGGCGCCGGCTGTGGCCGAGCGCATCACCATCTGCACCAAGCCCACGCCTCCTCACGTGCCGGACACACGGAAGGCGACCTTCGTAGTCGCGCCTGAGCCATAGACCGAGACGCCGCAGATGCCACCAGGATGCCGGCCATCCTCGGAAGAGATGAGCAGCGGCCAGTTCGTGCGATCGAACTTGTAGAGCGACGGCGGCGCACTACTGCCTGTACCGGAGGTCGATGCAAACGGCACTCACAGGCCCTCAGGAACCGGCAACCCGCCGATCTGCTGCATCAGTCCGAGCAGGTCCGGCTGCCCCACTTCGGAGACGATCTTCCCGGTCGAAAGCCGGTAGATGTTCAGCGCTTGCACGGCAATCGTCTTGCCGGTGGGAGGCACGCCGAAGAAGGCTCCGCGCTGCGTCCCGCGCATCGTGAATCGCGCCGCGATCACGTTACCTTCGACGACGGTTTCCTCAAGAGTCCACTGGATATCGGGGAATCCGCCGCGCATCATCCCGATGATCTCCAGGTAGCCTTGTGGCCCGTGCACGGGTTCGGCGCGCCCCGGAACCTGAAACACGGCGTCAGGGGAAACCAATTCTGTGGCGAGCCGCGGATCCGCGGTGTTGATGAACTCCACGAAGCGAGCCATGAACTGTCGGTTTGTGGTTTGCATCGGTCGCCTCGGACTGTCTATCAGGATGGGAGCCGGAGCATGGTGGCCGCCCCGTGCCCGCGGTCTCGTATTGTTCGAGTTGCCGGCGTGTTCGACACGATCAAAGTCGGTTGCCGAAATGGTGAATATCGGACAATGGACCGATGCCGCGCGGAACTAAACCCATCGATGTCGAGCAGGTCCGATATCAGCCCTCGGCCGAGAGGGCGCTGGATCTCGAGGTCTTCTCGATGTCGGACCTGAGACGGAGGGTGTCCCGAGCCCACCTGCAGCGCTACCACCGCTACGACTTTCACATGTTCGTGCACGTCAGACGTGGAATATGCCGCGCCGTGGTGGACTTCAGCCACATCGAGTGTGGCGGCGGTTCGCTGCTGACCATTCGGCCCGGGCAGGTTCACCGCTTCGGGCCGGGAAGCCGTTGGGATGCAAACCTCCTGCTGTTCCGACCCGAGCTTTTGCAGGCTTCGCAAGGCGAGGAGCGCCTTCAGATGCCTGAACTGGTCGATGGGCTTCCTGGCAATCTGAGCCTCGACCGGTCGACGGGTCGGTTTTTGGCCGCCACGCTCGCGCGCCTGGAGGAGGAGTGCGCGCTCGACGCCCGGCAACCGCTGCTGAACTGGCTGCTCCAGAGTGAACTGACAACGCTGGTGACGCGGCTGCACATCTTTCATGCCGAGCAACAGCGATCCGCCGGAACGGCGTCCGACGCGCCGGAGCGCTTCCGTCTATTCAAACGGCTTCTGGACGAGAACGTGCATCAATGGCGTCACGTTTCGCGCTACGCAAATGCCATGGGATGTTCCGAGAAGACGCTCACTCGCATCTGCAGTGCGGTGGCTGGCGTCGGCGCGAAGGCCTTGATCGCCTCGCGCCTTGCGCTGGAAGCCAAGCGCCTGCTCGTGCACACGAAGATGCCGATTTCCGCCATCGCGCAGCGGCTTGGCTTCGACGAGGCGACCAACTTCATCAAGTTCTTTCGCAGCATCGAAGGCTGCACGCCAGGCGAATTCCGCCGTCAGTTCGATGTCTCGTTGTAGCCGCACTCGGCCATCCCGGTCTCTCATGTTCGCGCATGCATGCCATAAGTACAGATCGACACGTCGCGCCGGCACCAACGACGCAGATCGGACGTTGCATTCGATCTCGAGCACGGTCTGCTGGGCTCTTGGCGTTCGAGCCCGAGCTGCGTAATCCTAATGCCTGCTTATATGCGGACTTCACTGTCAATCTTTCGCATCACAGCGGGATCTGATTTCGGCATCCAATGGGGTGGCCGGCAAGATTGATCTGAGGTCAGGAACAGTCGGGCCTCGAGCTTGTACTCGAGCGAGCTTCTATCCGTGCAGGGCGCCGACGTCCAACACCGCATGCTGCGAAAGCCGCCCCGCCTCCTTAGGCCGCCGCGTATGGACGAGCGGTCCCATCCAGCGCCACGCCTGTTCATCCCTCGGAGCACATGGACGTGAACACAGCCTGCGGCAGCCGTGCCGCTGCAGCTGAGCTGCGAAGAAGTCCACCGCGGCGCCGCCACATCTCCCCACAAGCGCCAAGGCCTCGCGGGCTGCAACACAATCCACCCATCATGAAGTTCAACCACACGATCCAAGCCCGCCTCAACACCTGAGCGCCCCTTCGACCGTGTTCGGAAGGCGCCAAGCCTTCCGGTCAATCCAAACCCCGGCAGGTTCGTCCCTCCGGGGTTTTGTTTTTCTGATCTGAGTTCAACCATGCGCACCCGCACCTTCGACAAGCTGATCGCCACGATTCCCGAGCGCCGGAGCGCGGCTGAGTCCTGCTCGTCGCTCGTGCGCTTCGGCGTCCTGCCTTTGCGCTAGCCCTGCCAGGTGGTTCCACCGGGGGCTGGCAACAGTCACCGCATCTGGAATCACCATGAACTCGAATAACTTCCGCAACCTGCGCAACATCGGCGTCATCGCCCACGTCGACGCTGGCAAGACCACGACCACCGAACGCATCCTGTTCTACACGGGCGAAAACCATCGCATCGGCGACGTCAACGACGGCAACACGACGATGGACTTCGATCCCCAGGAACGCGCACGCGGCATCACCATCCACAGCGCGGCTACCACCGTGCACTGGCACGGTACGCAGATCAACCTGATCGACACGCCCGGGCACATCGACTTCAACATCGAGGTGCGCCGCTCCCTGCGCGTGCTGGACGGCGCCGTCGTCGTCTTCGACGGCGTGGCCGGTGTCGAACCCCAGACCGAGACCAACTGGCGCCTCGCGGACGAGTACCGCGTGCCGCGCCTGGCCTTCATCAACAAGCTGGACCGCGTTGGCGCGGACTTCCTGCGCGTCGTCGCATCCCTGCAGGAACGCCTGGGCGTGCGCGCACTGCCGCTGCAGCTGCCCATCGGCGCGGAAGTCGACTTCCGTGGCGTGGTGGATCTGCTGACGATGCAGGCCCTGGTCTGGGACCGCGACGACGCCTCGGCACCGCCGCGCGTCGAAGCCATCCCGCCGGAGCTGCAAAGCGCCGCCGAGGCCGCGCGTGCGCGCCTGCTGGAAGCCGCTGCCGAACAGGACGACGCGTTGCTGGATGCCTGGCTGCGCGGCGACGAGTTGCCTTTGGACGATGTGCGTGCGGCCCTGCGCCGCGGCACGATCGCGGGCGCTTTCGTACCCGTGCTGGCCGGCTCGGCCTTCCGCAACCGTGGTGTCGAGCCGCTGCTGGACGCCGTCGTCGCCTACCTGCCCAGCCCAGGCGAAGGGCCAGCCGCTGCGGCGGCCGAAGGCCCGCTGTCTGCCCTCGCCTTCAAGCTGACCGCCGACGACCACGGCGCGATGGTGTTCGTGCGGGTCTACAGCGGCCGGCTCAAGCGTGGAGACTCCGTGTTCAACGCCAGCACCGGCAAGGCCGAGCGCGTGTCGCGCCTGTACGAGATCCATGCGGACCGGCGCGTCGAGCGCGACGAACTCGTCGCGGGCGATATCGCGGGCGTCGTGGGCCTGAAGGAGGTGCTGACCGGCCACACGCTGGCGTCTGCCAAGGACGCCGCCGTGCTGGAAAGCATCGCCGTGCCCGAGGCCGTCATCGACGTCGCCATTGAGCCACGCAAGCAGGCCGATGCCGCGGCCCTGTCCAAGGGCCTGGGCATGCTCGTCCGCGAAGACCCGTCACTGCGACTGCGCCAGGATCCGGATTCGGGCCAGACGCTGTTGTCCGGCATGGGTGAGCTGCAGCTCGAGGTGTCCATCGAGAAGCTGCGTGCGCGCTTTGGCGTCGAGGTGCAGGTCGGCCGACCCCAGGTCGCCTATCGCGAGACCATCGCGGGCACGGCCGAGGTGCGCCATCTGCACCGCAAGCAAAGCGGCGGCCCCGGCCAGTTCGCCGAGCTGACGCTGCGCGTGGCGCCGCTGCCGCGGGGCACGGGCATCCGTTTCGAGAACACGGTGGTGGGCGGCGCGATCCCGCGCGAGTTCATCCCGGCGGTGGGGGCTGGCATCCGCCGCGCCGCACAGTCTGGCCCGTTCGCGGGCTATCCGCTGGTGGACTTCGAGGCGACGCTGGTAGACGGCAGCCACCACGTGCGCGACTCGTCGGCGCTGGCCTTCGAGCTGGCGGCGGCGGCGGCTCTGCGCGAGGCGGTGCTGAAGGCTTCGCCCGTGGTGCTGGAGCCGGTGATGGCCGTCGAGGTCATCACGCCGGCCGACTACCTGGGCGACGTCATCGGCGACCTGCTGCGCCGGCGTGGCCATGTGCATGGCCAGGATGCACGTGGCAACGCCGTCGTGCTCAGCGCCGAGGTGCCGCTGGAGCAGATGTTCGGCTACATCGGGCATCTGCGCGCGATCAGCTCAGGTCGCGCGCAGTTCACGATGCAGTTGGGCCACTACGCCGAGGCGCCGAAGAGCATCGCGGCCTTGGCCGCCTAAGCAGAGGGCGAGGCGTTGAAAGGCGCCTCGCCCTTTTTCTCTTCAGCGACGGCGCCGACGCACGATGCCGGCCATCAAGGCCAGCCCGGCCATCAGCATCCCGGCCTGCGCCGGCTCCGGCACCGCCGCGGCCGCCACCTCCGCCGTCCAATAGCTCGGCAGATGCAGATACGGATTGCCGCTCGCCATCGTCCCATCGGTGACGTAGATCGCCCCCAGCCCATGCTGCCTGGCCAGCCCCATCACCTGCTGCATCTGCGCCACCGTCGCCACGCTGTGAACGATCGCGCCGGTCGACGCGGCGTTCGTCAGCCCGCTCAGGAAGGAGCCGTTGATGAAATCGCTGTACGAGCCTTCAAAGCTCATCAGCGTGTTCGCCAGCGGCACATAACCCGCAGAGGGCGTCACGCCCGGGTTGCCGACGATCTCCCAGCCCGGATGCGCCGCGCGCAGACTGTTGCTGAYGGTCTGATAGAAGGGCAGCGCACCGGGCTGCGTCGCCATCTCGTCCAGGAACACGCCGTCCACGCCATACCAGTTCGCGTACTTCTGCGCGTCCGCCAGCACCTCGCTGGTTGAGCGCGTTGGCGGCACCTCCGGCGTGCAGTGGTTGACGCCATAGCAGGTGTAGACATAGCCCAGCACCTTGCCGCCCGCCGCGCGGAACTCGTTGATCGAGGCCACGTAGTCGCTGTTGGACGCCGTGCCCGGCCCGTTGCCCGGGTTCATGATGGCCGTGACCTGCGCGCCCTGTTGAGCCGCCCAGCTGAGCTGGTGCCACTCGTTCTGCGATGGCATCCAGGACGGATAGAAGTACGCCGGCACGATGATCTCGATGGCCGACGCGAAGGGCGCCGCGCCGGCCAGGGCGAGTGCGGCGATGAGGGTCTTCAGATGCTTCATGTCAGGGTCTCCGTTCAGCAGGTTCCGCYGGTCTTCAGGCTCCTCAGGCACCAGCGCTCGGAGCCGCTCAGCGTCTCGTTGCCCCAGTAGGTGGGCGTGTAGTTCCAGATCGGGCCGCCCCAAGGCAGGGCGGGGTTGTAGGTCATGCTCGTCGCGTAGACGTAGTTGGCCGCGCTGCCCTTGAGCGTCAAGCGCATCTCGGCCTGAGTGGCGGAGTGCACCAACAGCCAGGTCTTCACGCCCAGCGATGCCGCCAGGCTCTGCACGCCGCCATTGAGCCAGCTCGCCGCGGCCACGTAGTCGCTGTACTTGGCCTCGTAGATGACGATGTGCTCGCCATAGCTGGCCGCGCTGAYGAAGCAACTGCTGGCGCCCGGCCAGCCGGCGTTCCACACCACCGTGCCGCTGGTGCCGGTGGCCGCCATCTTGGCGCGCACGGCGCTGAACTTCGGCGGCGTGCCATTGCACTTCTGCGTGTCGGTCAGCGCCGCGTCGTCGAAGGCGGCCTCGTCGAAGAAGAAGCCGTCCACGCCCCCCAGCGTCGTCTTGTAGGCGCTCAGGTTGGCGTTGATCGCGTTGTAGCGGGCCAGCTCGTCGGCGGTGTTGTAGTCGTAGCCGGTGGCCACATAGCCCAGCACCTTGCCGCCCTGGGCGCGGATGTTGGCGATGACCGCCTTCCAGTTGGTGACCTGGCTGCCGCTCAGACCGGTGGCGCCGCTGTTGGGGTTGATGACGACATAGGCACCGCTCGGAATCTGGCCGCCATAGATGCTGGCGGTTTCGCCCCAGTAGGCCACCATGCCGAAGCCGGTCGGAGCGGCCATGGCGAGGGTGGCGCCGAGGGTCAGCAGGCTCGCTGCGGCGAGCTTCAATCGAAAGTCGGACATTCGTTTCTCCTGGAGAAGGTTTTTCAACGTACGGTCAGCGTGGTGCCCGCGCGGAACGCGCCGAGCGCCGCATCCCAGGCCTGGGCCTTGGCGGTGTTGTCGGCATTGGCCGGGCGCACGCTGTAGCGCACGTCAGCGCTCAGCGATGTGGCACCGTCAGGCAGGGCGAACAGCACGTCGTAGGCACCTGTCGGCGTGCCCGCGGGAACCGTGAAGCCCGCCGACACGGTGCTGGTGCTGTTGGGCAACCAGCCGCGCGGGTCGACGGCCGACAGCGCGATGCGCACGACGGCGCCCGTGGTCCGGTGCTTGAGCAGCAGTTGCACCGCACGCGGGTTGAAGGCGCGCGCCCAACCACTGTTGCGCACGGTCAGCAGCAGGTCGCCCGACTGCCCGGCCGTCACCGCCTCACTGTGGCGCAGGGTCGAGAGCTCGAAGCGGTAGCCCATGCTGCGCTTGACCTCGGCCATGCAGCCCTGCGTCTCCCACTTGGTGTGGAAGAGGTCGCGGTAGTAGTCGTTGTTCAGATAGGTCAGGCCGAACTGCTTGCCCTCGGCCAGGATGTCGGTGCAGCTGGTGCGCGGCACCGCGCCTTCCTCGTCGGCAGGGTTGCAGGTTTCCGCGCCGAAGGGGGCCACGCGTGACAGCGAGGCGGTGTAGTTACGCTCGTTCTGGCGCGTTGCAGCGTCCTCGCTGTAGGTGCCGACGTCCGTCGCCGAGGCCATGAAGCAGTCGTTGTGCACGCCGATGCGCGAGGCCGCCGACCCGTCGCGCCAGCTCGGCACCTGCGAGGCCCACTGCATCAGATACGGCGGATAGCGCAGCTGCAGGAAGCGGTCGGTCGGCAGGGCGTTCAGCAGCGCATCGCGGATCTGCGTGCGCGGGCTGACCGCGGTGAGGTTGTTGGACGAGGTGTGCCATTCACCCCAGGCGCCAATGAAGCCGGCCTGCAGATAGGCGATGACATCGGCATTGGCCGTCAGTACCGGCTTGAGCTGGTCGATGTGGCCGAGCACGCGCGCCAGCGGCGCGTCCTTCACGTTCTGGTATTCGGTCTCGTTGGCCGGGTAGTTGTAGAGAAAGCGTGGCACCAGCTTCAGGCCGGCGCGGCGCGCGATCGCGAAGCGGTCCGAGAGCTGCGTGAGCAGGCTGGCGGGCAGCGTGGTGTTGGCATAGGCGTCCAGGCGCACTGCGGCATAGACGACTCGGTAGCCGGCCTGGAACTGCGAGTCGGCGTCGGCCTGCGTCCACAGCAGCAGGTTGTCGGCGGCCCAGGTGTACATGCCGCGCTCGGGGTTGGCGATCTCGGCGGCACTGGCGGTGAAGCTGGTTTCGACCGGTGCGGGCGCTGGAGTCGGGGCTGGTGTGGGAGCGGGCGTGGGTGCCGGTGTCGGTGCGGGCGTGGGTGCGGGGGTCGGCGCCGGTGTGGGCGCAGGCGTGGGTGCCGGCGTAGGCGCTGCGAGCCGCCACGCCTGGTTCGCATCGCCACTCTTGCAGGTCGCGACCGAGAAACCAACCTGGGCCAGTTGAGTCGGCGCGGTCAGGCACAGGTTGTTGGCCGCCAGCTTGAGCTGGGCGGTCGAGCCGCCCGCCAGCGCCACCACCGAGAAGCGCTGGCCCGTCTGGCTGGGCTGGCAGGTGTTCAGCTCCACGAAGGACCCGGAGCTGGTGCCGGTGGCGGAGACGCACAGATTGGCCTGCGCGTTCTTGAGGGTGTAGGTGCTGCTGCCGGTGCTGACCGGCGTGAGGCTGAAGTCCTGCGCTGCGCTGGCATTGCAGGTCGCCAGGCGGATGTCCCAGGTGTCGACCTTGGTTTCCAGGCAGGCGCCCAGGGGGTTGGACACCAGGGGCGCTGCGGTCGCGGCAACAGGCCAGGCGGCGATCAGGGCGAGCGGGAAGGCGAGCTTCAGCCCGGCGCGAGAGCGGGGCAAGGGGCAGGGACGCATGGAGTGCATCGGGTTCTCCTCATGAACGACTGAGCGCTGAACGGGAGGGGCCGGGCCACGTCAGCGCGAGCGCGGCCAGGGCACCGGCGCGACCGGTGCCAAATAGCGATGGAGAGAAGGCGTGCTGGGCGGCTACTCGATGCGAGCGTCGCCCCAGGTCACGACGACAGGGCCTGCGGTGTCGGCCCCATGCTGGCGCGCGATCAGCTCGATCAGCTTCACGCCGCGCAGGTCGGCGCTGAGATCGCGCGCCGCCTGGTTGAATTTCATCGGTGCAGTGCTCGCAAGGCGGCGGCCATCACCCCAGACCTCGAAGCTGACGGCAGCGCTCTTGCCGCGCGTCGAGTCGTCCACGCCGACGCGCGCGACAAAGCGCCGCGAGCCGATGGGCACCTGAACTTGCAGCCGCGAGTCGGCCAGTGCGCCGATGCCATGGCGGAAGGCTTGGCGCTGCACGCTCAAGCCCTGGTCATAAGGCGTCGAGTCGGCACGCGGCGCGCCCCAGCCGGCGTAGGCCGGGCGCGTGCCACCGTTGTCGGTGGTGGACCACGAGGCCAGCGCGCGGTAGCCGATGGGATCCTGCTCCAGCGCGCGGATGCCGTCGCGCGCCACGTAGACGTTGCCGGGCCGCTCGGAGACGAAGTAGCCGCGCGGCAGCAGGTGCTTGCCGGTGGCGGTGAACAGCAGCGCCTCGCGCGGCTTCAGCTCGAACTCGCGCTTGTCCGTGAACGTGCCCGCATCGGCGCGAGCCCAGGCGTCACGCAGCGCGACGGGTGCTGTCGCGTCCATCTTCAGGTGCTCGGCGGTCAGCGTGAACTTGGCGGCAGCACCCGTGCGGTTGAACAGCAGCACGGCCTTGCGTCCATCGGCCAAGCTCTTGACGAGGATCTGCCGGTCACTGTCGGCATAGGCGAGCACGCCCTGATGGCCGGCTGGGTCCTGGTTGATGGCGACGACCTCGGGTGCCTTCAGCACGTCGATGAGGGCGGGCGAGGCTTTCGACAGGTCGGTGCCGATCATCAGCGGCGCGGCCGCAATGGCCCACAGGCCCATGTGCGTTCGGGCTTCGAGCAGATGGTTGCCGTCGAAGTCGCCGTTGCCGATCTCCAGCATGTCGGGGTCATTCCAGCGGCCCGGGCCGGCGTAGAACTCGCGCGTAGCGACGGTGTCGAAGTTGTGCAGCATCTGCGAGAAGCTGGGCGCGATGTCGCGGCTCGTGCGCCACATCGTGCCCACCTCGGCGCCCCAGCTGCGGACATTGGCGGCGCCCCAGAGGCAGACCGACAGCACATAGTCGCCATGCGGCCGCACGCTGCGCAACGCCTGCGTGACGCGGCCGTACAGGGCGCGGGCGCCGTCCATGTCGGACTGGTTGGCATTGCCCTCGACGACCGTCGGCCCGAACTCGCGGAAGCGGCCCGACGTGACCGGGGGGCGGTCCTTGCCGTACGACGACAGGCCGCAGCCGTCCACCTTGATGAAGTCGAAGTTCCAGTCGCCGAAGTAGAGCGCGATGTCGCGCTCGACGTTGTTCATCAGCCCCACCTCCCGCTCAACCTGGCTGCCTTCGGGCAGGTTGGGGCTGTCGGTGTTGTAGGCCTGCGAGCAGGCGTTGCGGCCGATGTCGGAGTACAGGCCGGCCTTCAGCCCCATCGCGTGGATCTTGTCGGTGAAGGGGCGCAGCGACGTGCCGGCCGCGCCGCCGGTGCCCGCGCTCGGGAACAGATTCGTGCGCACCTGCATGCGGCCGTCGCTCGCGCGGCGCTTCCT
>NZ_JBFUMO010000152.1:0-11431 GCF_054049355.1 Roseateles sp. P5_E11
GGCCACCACGGTCGAGCAATCAACGACCGTAAAGCCGCTCATTTGGGCCGGCCACCACGGTCGAGCAATCAACGACCGTAAAGCCGCTCATTTGGGCCATCTCCTTTTGCCGCTCCTCGATCCACACGGCCGGCAGGCCGAAGGCGGGGTCGGTCGTCGGCGTGCCGATGAGCTTTTGCGTCGCATGGCCGGGGTTGATGGCCAGCCACATGCCGGGGAAGGCCTCGGCCTCGCCGACAACGGCGCCGCGCAGCGAGATGCGGTACTGGCTGGGGCGCAGCTCCAGGTTGTCACGGATGTGCACCGGCGGCGGCAGGAAGCCGACTTCCTGCGCGAACTTGCGGCGCACGCCCTTGATGCGGCTCAGCAGGTCGCCTTCCTTGCTCTTGTCGACCAGGGTGATGAGGCGGTAGCCGACCTCCAGGCCCAGGGTGTCGACCGGCACCAGGTCTTCCCAGCTCGCTTCGCCGGCGCCTTCGCTGCTGGGCATGATGGGCTTGACGGCCTTGGCGGCTTCCAGCGCCTGCTCCTTGCTGCGCAGCCAGTAGGCCAGGTAGCCCAGGCCGGCGGCGATCAGCAGGAAGACGACGTGGGGCATGCCCGGGATCAGCCCCAGCGCAGCGATGACGCCGGCCGTGATGGCCAGCGACTTGGCCGAGCCGAACACCTGCTTGCCGATCTGGCTGCCGATGTCCTTGTCCGTGCCGACGCGCGACACCACCATCGCGGCGGCGACCGAGATCAGCAGGGCCGGCACCTGGGCGACCAGCGCGTCACCAACGGCCAGCAGGATGTAGCTGTCGGCGGCCTGGCCGGCGGACAGGCCATGCTGGGCCACGCCAATGATGAAGCCGCCGACGATGTTGATGGCCAGGATCAGCATGCCGGCGACCGCGTCGCCACGCACGAACTTGCTGGCACCGTCCATGGAGCCGAAGAAGTCGGCCTCGTCGGAGAGTTCCACGCGGCGGCGCTTGGCCTCCGCTTCGTTGATGAGGCCGGCGTTCAGGTCGGCGTCCACGGCCATCTGCTTGCCGGGCATTGCGTCCAGCGTGAAGCGCGCACCGACTTCGGCGATGCGCTCAGCGCCCTTGGTCACGACGATGAAATTGATGACCACCAGGATGGCGAAGACGATCAGGCCGACCGCGAAATTGCCGCCGATCAGGAAGTGGCCGAACGATTCAATGACCTTGCCGGCGGCGCCCGTGCCGGTGTGGCCTTCCAGCAGCACCACGCGCGTGGAGGCGACGTTCAGCGACAGCCGCATCAGCGTGGTCAGCAGCAGCACGGTCGGGAAGGCCGCGAAGTCCAGCGGGCGCACCATGTGGGCGGCGACCATCATGACCATCACCGCCATCGCGATGTTGAAGGTGAACAGCAGGTCCAGCGCGAAGGGCGGCAGCGGCAGCACCATCATGGACAGCACGAGCAGCACCGCGATGGGCGCGCCGAGCGCGGCGATGATGCCCGCGCGTGGGCCGAGCAGGGCTTGGAGTTTGGCGGTGAGCTGATTCATGCGGCAGGTCTGGTCTCACCTGCATTCTTCGCGGCGGCTCGGAAAACTTGAGCCGGAGAAACGGCGGGAAAACCGGGCTGTTCTCGCCCGAGGCGCCCCGCAGCGCTCACTCCGTGAAGTCTTCCTCGGGCTCGGGTGCCCAGCCCGGCTTGTTGTGCGGGTCGAGCTCCGGCGGCACATGCGGATGCGGCACATCCGGGCGGGCCATGTTGCGCGACGCCAGGGCGGCGCGCAGCTGGTAAACGTAGGCCAGCACCTGGGCCACGGCGCCGAACAGCGCAGCGGGAATCTCGTGGTCGACCTTGGCATGGGCGTAGAGGGCGCGGGCCAGCACCGGCTGTTGCAGCACCGGCACCTTGCTTTCYTTGGCCAGGTCGCGGATCTTCATGGCCAGCAGGTCGGCGCCCTTGGCGATGACCTTGGGCGCGGCCATCTTGCCTTCCTCGTACTTCAGCGCGACGGCGTAGTGGGTCGGGTTCATGACCACCAGGTCGGCCTGCGGCACGGCGGCCAGCATGCGGCGCTTGGCCATTTCGCGCATGATGGCGCGCATCTTGGCCTTGATCTCGAGGTTGCCCTCGACTTCCTTCATCTCCTGCTTGACCTCTTCGCGGCTCATGCGCATGCGGCGCAGCCAGAGCTGGCGCTGCAGTGGCACGTCGATGGCGGCAAACACCGCCAGCGCGACGGCCAGCAGGCCGAGGCCCCCCATCAGCTGCTGGCCCGCGTAAGCCAGGGCGGAGGGCAACGGCACGGACATGATGCCGACATAGGCCGCCAGGCGGTCCTTCAGCACCATCGCGCCGACGATGCCCAGCACCAGGGCAAGCAGCACGGCCTTCAGGGCCGAGCCGAACCCCTGGCCGGTGAACAAGCGACCCAGGCCGGCGAGGGGGTTGAGATGGCTGAACTTGGGCGCGAGCGGCTTCATCGTCCAGTTCCAGCCGCCGCTGGCCAGGTTGCTGGCGATGCCGACGATCACCAGCACGGCGGCGATCGGTCCCATGACGGCGGCGAAGGCCAGCGTCATCTCGACCAGCCGCTCACCCATGAACCCCTTTTGGGCCAGCAGGCGCGCATCGAAGTGCAGGCCGTTGATCAGCATCTGGCGCAGCTTCTCGACAATCTGCGGCGCGCCCACCGACAGCACGGCGCCGCCAGCGACCATCATGGCGAAATGCGGCAGGTCGCGCGAGCGCGGCAACTGGCCCTCGGCCCGGGATCTTTCGATCTTCTTGGGCGAGGCGGGTAAGTTGCGATCCTGTGCGTCGTGGTCGGCCATGGTGGTGCTGCAGCTGAACCGAATTGTTCGAGGCAGCCGCCGAAACTTGAGCGAGAAAAGCAGGGTGGATGCCCGGCTAATCCCAGCCGGGCCGCAGCGCGCCGGACCAGGTGTGCAGGATTGCCGCCGCCAGGGTGGCGAGGCCGGCGCGGCTCACGCTAATCTCGGGCCGTGCCCCGCTCTGCCCGCCTGCTCACGCTGTTGGCCGCGTCCTGCGCCGGCGCAGCCCTGGCCCAGGCGGAACCGTTGGCCATCGAGTACCGCGACAAGCCGCCCTACAGCTACACGGTGGACGGCAAGCCGGCCGGCTTCCTGATGGAGCGCACCGCCAAGCTGCTCAAGCGCGCCGGCATCGAGGCCCGTTATGCCGAGGTGCCGATCCGCCGCACGCTTCAGAATCTGCAGGCCAACCTGGCGGCGCTGTGTTCACCGGGCCTGTACAAGAACCCCGAGCGCGAGGCCTTTGCCCGCTTCTCCCTGCCCATCCACCGCGACCGGCCGCATGTCGTGCTGGCCCATGCCAGCGTCGCGGCACAGATCCGCGCCATCCCGCGCGTCGCCCAGCTTTTTGCCGATGCTTCGCTGCAACCCGGCGTTCTGGATGGTGTGTCTTACGGCCCGCAGCTGGACCAGTTCCTCGCCACGGCGGCCAAGCCGCCCTTGCGCGCCCAGCTGGCGCCACTGCAGCTGGCGCGCATGGTGGGAGTCCGCCGCGCCGACTACATGCTGATCGACGAGGAAGACCTGAACTGGCTGCGCAAGGACCCCGAATTCGCTCCCCTGCCTCTGGTGCGCGTCGAGTTCGCCGACATGCCGCGCGGGGAACTTCGCTACCTGGCCTGCTCCCTGCAGGTCAAACCACAGACGCTGGACAAGCTCAATCAGGCCATCCGCGAGCTGCCGCCCGAAACGCAGGCCGACTGAGGCGCCAAAGAGAAAAGCCGGGCGGCCCCGGCGCGTTCAGAAGCGCTGGCGGAACCCCAGCGTGATGGGCACGGCGTCGGTACGGGCGCCACTGGCATCGCTGGCGCGAAGATAGTCCCAGCTCAATTCCAGCGTCGCGGTTTCGGTGGTGCGCCAGCCGATGGAAAAGCCCAGCGTGGGCCGCACGTCATGCTTGGTGCTGCCGCCGGCAGAAGCATTGACGAAGGCGGCGCCGGCGCGCCAGGTGGCCTCGACATGCTGCCCCCACCGCACGGCCCAGGCGCCGCCCAGTACAGCAGCACGGAAATGTGCCGAGGTGGCCGGGCCGTAGAAGTCGGCGCCGAAATTTGCCTTGCCGAAGTCCACGTACCAAGCCTCGACGGCGGAGACGCCGAAGCGGTAGCCGGCGCCGACCTTGATGGAGGTGGCACTGCCTTTGCGGCAGCGGCAGAGGATGAAGCCGGGTTCGGACTCATAGTGGGTGCCACCGACGGCAACGTCGCCGTACCAACCGATGCGCGAGTCCGGCGCACTGGATTGAGCCTGGGCCAGCGGTGATGCGACGGCCAGCACGGCGGCCGCCAGGGCGACAGCCCCCTGTTTGATTCGGATCATTTGACTTCCCTGATGTTGTTGATGCCCGCCCGTCTGCGGGCGCGGCGGCGTTTGTAGCAGAAGCCTGCCGCCCACCCAGCGAGCGGCATCACCCATTTCGGGACAAGAAAAAGCCCGCCGAATGGCGGGCTTGATGCGGGGCGCGCGAAGCGCTTCAGAAGCCGAGACTGGCCAGCAGATCGTCGACCTCGCCCTGGTTCGTGACGACGTCGGTACGACCCTCGGCGTTGACGACCGGGCCCTGCAGGATGGTCGGGTCGACCTTCTCGCGCTGCTCGGGCGGCACGACCTGCACCAGCAGCTTGACGAGGCTGTCTTCCAGGTCGTTGGCCAGCTTCACGACCTTGGCCACCACCTGGCCGGTCAGGTCATGGAAGTCCTGGGCCAGCATGATGTCCGTCAGATGACCGTCAATGCTCGCGGTGCGGTTCTCGACATCCTTGACGAAGTTCATCACGGCACCACTGGCAACGGCGCGCACCGGATCGGCAACGATGGCAGCAGCCAATTCCTTGGTCGCCCGGCTGATGCCGGCGTGCTCGCCCTTGGCCTGGTCGACGGAGTTCAGCACCTTTTCGGCGGCGGCGGCGGTCTTCTCCGCGATGTAGCTCAGGCGGCTGCGCGCATCGGGCAGGCCGTCGGTGGCCACCTGCAGCTTGGGCATGACGCCCAGGCGCTGCATGGTGTCGTGCAGCGTGCGCGTGATGGTGCCAAGTTGCTGAAAGACTTCGGGCGAGACGAGCAGCGGCTCTTGGGCCTTGCCCAACTGCTCCAGTTGATCCATCGACATGACAGTCCCCTTTTGGTGTTGTCAGGCCGCGGCGGCCAGCTTCTGCATGATCTTGAGGACTTTTTCTTCCAGCGTCGCCTTGGTGAAAGGCTTGACGATGTAGCCCGCAGCACCCGACTGGGCGGCCAGCACGATGTCTTCCTTGCGCGCCTCGGCGGTGACCATCAGCACGGGCAGGTGCTTGAGGTTGGGGTCTTCCTTGATGGCCTTCAGCAACTCGAAGCCCGTCATGTTGGGCATGTTGATGTCGCTGACGACGAAATCAAACTTGGCGCCCTTGAGCATGTTCAACGCCTCGACGCCGTCCTCGGCCTCTTCGCAGTTGTTGTAGCCAATCTCCTTGAGCAGGCCGCGCACGATGCGGCGCATGGTGGAGAAGTCGTCGACGACCAGGAATTTCATATCAGTGCTCATGGCGATCCTCTCTCGGGTGCAGGCGGTATTTCAGGGTCAGCACGCAGTCTAGTTTCTAGCGAGCCGGCGCCGACGATTGAGTTTGCGGCATTTTTCCGTTCTGCGGCACTTGCGTGGACCCGGTCTGCGCAGGCGCTGCGTCGGCTTCGGGCTCGTCGGGCACGTTCTTCAGCACGGCGTCCTCGGCGTCGCGGTTCATGACGATGATGCTGATGCGCCGGTTCAGCGCGCCGTTGGGGTCCTTGGCGTCGAGCAGCTTGCTGGCGGCCAGGCCTTGCACGCGCAGCATGCGCGCCTCCGACAGCCCGCCCGCGACGAGCTCACGGCGCGAGGCATTGGCGCGGTCGGCCGACAACTCCCAGTTGCTGTAGCCCTTGTCGCCGCCGGGGAAGGCCTGGGCGTCGGTATGCCCCTCCACCGTCAGGCGGTTGGGCACCTCGGTCAGCACGCTGCCGAGCTCGCGCAGCAGTTCACGCATATAGGGCTTCACGACGGCACTGCCACTGTCGAACATCGGCCGGTTGCCCTCGTCGACGATCTGGATGCGCAGGCCTTCCTTGGTCATGTCCAGGCGGATCTGACCGCCTAAAGCGGCGAGCTTGGGGTTCTCGGCCAGCACTTCCTCGACCTTGGTCTTGAGCTGCTCCAGCCGCGCCTTCTCGGCCTTGCGCTGTTCTTCCTTCAGCGCACGCAAGGTGTAGCTGGCGCGCTTGGCGGCGCTCTCGCCTTCCTTGACCTGGCCGGTCTCGCGCGTGAGGTCCTTGCCGCCGCCGCGGATGACGCTGGAGGAGTCCCCCGAGCCCGAGCCGCCCAGCATCGCCACCTTCAGGGGCGACTGGAAGAAGTCGGCAATGCCCTTCTTGTCGCCCTCGGTCGTGGAACCGAGCAGCCACATCAGCAGGAAGAACGCCATCATGGCCGTGACGAAGTCCGCATACGCGATCTTCCACGCACCGCCATGCACCGCATGGCCGCCCTTCTTCACCTTCTTGATGATGATGGGCTGGAGTTTTTTCGCGTCGCCAGCCATCAGACGGTCTCCGTGTTTCCGGCGCGCGAAGCGCCGCCGCCCTCAAGCGGCAGCCGTGGAACTGGCTTTGCCAGGCCACTGGGTGCGCCCCCCTGGGGGGGAGCGCCGAAGGCGCTTCGGGGGGGGGTCATTTCTTCTTGACGTGGCCTTCGAGTTCCGTGAACGACGGCCGGTCACCCGAGAACAGCACTTTGCGGCCGAATTCGATGGCCACCTGCGGGGCATAGCCCTGCATGCTGGCCAGCAGCGTCGTCTTGATGCACTGGAATTCCTTGCCGCCGTCCTCGACCTTCTGCTCCAGCAGGCCGGCCAGCGGCTCGGCGAAGCCGTAGGCCAGCAGGATGCCCAGGAAGGTACCGACCAGCGCCGAGCCGATCATGCCGCCCAGCACCRCCGGCGGCTGTCCGACCGAGCCCATGGTGTTCACGACGCCCAGCACGGCGGCCACGATGCCAAAGGCCGGCAGGCCGCCCGCCAGGCGCTGCAGCGCGGCCACGGCGGCGTGCTCCTCCTGGTGGTGGGTCTCGATCTCGCTGTCCATCAGCGACTCGATCTCGTGGGCGTTCAGGTTGCCTGACACCATCATGCGCAGGTAGTCGGTGATGAATTCGGTGACATGGTGGTCGTTGCCCACCGTCGCGTACTTCTGGAACAGCGGGCTGTTGTGCGGGTCCTCGACGTCCTTTTCAATGGACATCAGGCCTTCCTTGCGCGCCTTCTGCAGGATGTCGTACATCAGCGCCAGCAGCTCCATGTAGCGGGCCTTGCTGTATTTGCTGCCCTTGAAGCAAAGCCCCAAGCCGGCGGCCGTCGCCTTGACGACCTTCATCTGGTTGTTGGCCAGGAAGGCGCCGATGGCCGCGCCGAAGATGGTGATCATCTCGAAGGGCAAGGCGTGCAGGATGACGCCGATGTTCCCGCCGTGAGCGATGAACACGCCGAAGATGCAGACCATGGAAATGGCCCAGCCGATGATGACGAACATGCGCGGTTGAGTTTGGGGTGTTCAGGCCATATCGGCCCGGAGCCGGGGGGCTTGAGCAAGTATGCCGCGCGTCAGTTGCGGCAGTACTTTCAATTGGGCCCCTTTGAGACGGCTTTCCCTACAGTTGCATACAACCATACGGGTTGCCCACCCGGCAGCTGCCAGCTGGCCACGGGCACCACATCGGGCACGGCAAAGTCCAGGCTGACCAGCCAGGATCCCGGCGCCTGCTCGGCGCAGGCCTTCGCCCAGACACGAGGCATGGACTCGGGCCGCTGGAAGACATAGACCAGGGCGAACGGCGCCCAGTCGTCGGCCCACAGGTCGCCCTGGCGCACCATGGCGCCGCGCACGCGCCAGCGCGCCAGCAAAGCCAGGGGCCGGCTCCATTCGACGCCCTCGACGCGGGCTTGTGGGTAGACGTGCAGCAATTCACGCAGGCCATCGCCGACACCGCAGCCGGCGTCCAGCACGCGCGCACCCGGCGGCAGGGGCGCCAGTGCCGGCAAACGGGCCAGCGCGCCGCGGGGGGTCGGGAACAGGGGAGCCTCGCTCCAGGTCCGGCGCGGGTAGAGCCACCACAGCAGCGCCAATGGCACCAGCCACAGCAAGCCCGAAGCCTCACCCTGCCAGCCCAGGGCCAGCACGGACACCGGGAAGCCCAGGGCGACGATCAGGCGGCGCCAGCGCTCGCCATTCAGCCAACCCAAGGCTGCGGCGACGGCTGCACCCAGCGCCAAGGCCGGGCCGGGTGACAGGCCGGCAAAAAGCGCGGCCGCATAAATGAACCAGGCCGCCAGCCAGCTCAGCAGAGCGGGCAGCGGCCAGCGAGCAATCCACATACCCGAGAGGGTAGCGGAGTGTGAGTTAGTGCATCTGGATGGAGCCCTGCGCGCGGCCCTTGCCAGCGCGTGCGGGCGGGTTGCACAGGCCGCAGACGAAATGGCGGGCGATCTCGTGCGGGTGGGTGACGAACTGGCCATTGCACTTGGCGCACTTGGTCAGGGTCAGCATGCCGTTGTCGACGAACTTGACCAGGCGCCAGGCGCGCGTGACCGACAGCATGGCTTCCAGGCCCTGGGCCGTCGTCTGCTCCTGGTAGAGCTGGTAGGCCTTGATGACGGTGTCGATCTCGTCCATCTCCGCGGCCTTGTTCAGGTACTCGTGGATGTTCAGGAAGAGGCTGGCGTGGATGTTGGGCTGCCAGGTCATGAACCAGTCGGTCGAGAAGGGCAACTGGCCCTTGGACGGCGACTTGCCGCTCACTTCCTTATAGAGGCGCAGCAGACGCTCGTAGGACAGATCGGTTTCCGACTCCAGCACCTGCAGGCGGGCACCGAGATGGATCAGCTGAACGGCACGGTCGATCTGCTTGGCTTCGGTGAGGATGCTTTTGACGCGCATGGTGTGGCTCCGGAATCAGTAAGGGCGGTTCTAGATCAGGCGTGCTCGTGGCGGCCGGCGATCAGGATGGAGGCGTGCAGGCGGCTGACGCTCTCGTTCGCACCGGGCTTGCTGTGGTTGGTCAGCAGGCCCCACACCAGGTCGTCACTCATGCGGAAGGCGCACAGCAGCGTGTTGCCGGAAGCGATCTTCATGATCTGCGCCGGGCTCAGCGTGCCAATCAGCGTGGCCGTGTCCTCGCTGATGCCCAGGCGGTACAGGGCCTGTTCGCGGTCGGCGCGGATCAGGCTCTGGGCCAGCATCAGGTAGGACAGGTTGGCTTCACGGATCTCGGCGAGCATTTGGTCGGTGTTCATGGCGGCTTCCGTCAGAGGTGATGGGGTGTTGCGGATCAGTGAAACGGATTGTGTTGACCCCTCTTCTTTCGCGATATCAGGCTGCGTCGGTGCGCCACGTCACCTTTTCTGGAAGCCCTTGTCAGCCAAATTCCTACAGCCGCGTCGGGCTTGCCGGCGCCCAAAAACCAAGGCCCCGGCAGCTCGCGCTGGCCGGGGCCTTGAAGGTGTGAAATTTGTCGCGTCAGTCGCGCTGCAAGCGGTGCAATTCCATCATGGCGACCGGCATCAGTTCTGGCGACTCGGCGCGCAGGCTGTCAGCGCCGGGGCCGGACTGCAGCGCAGTCAGCACCTCGATGGCCCGCTTCTTCTCACCGCGGCCGGACAGCGCAAAGCCCAGGGTGTAGAGGCTGGGGCCGTGATCGGGCTGGATCTTCAGCGCGCGCTCGGCGCTGGCAGCGGCCTGGTCGTGGCGGCCGGCCACGAGCAGCAGCGCACCCATGTCGGCCAGCAGCTCGTGGCTCATGGGCTCGTCAGCCAGGGCGTCCTGCAGGATGCCCAGGCCCTGGCCCAGGTTGCCCCGGGCGGCCTCGGCAAAGGCAGCATTGCGGGCGCGGGCCAGCAGCATCAGGGGTTCCTCCAACGGCGCAGCGGCGGTGGGAAGGTGAACAGCTTTTTGACGGGTCGAGGCGGACAAGGCGGGCATCGCAGGCTCCAGTCCGGCGTGCGGGTTCGGCCGGGATGGAGCGGACTTTAGGCAGGCCTCAGACGACCGATCCAACGAAAAGGCAGGCCCGAGCGGGCCAAAAAATCTTCATCCGGCTGATCCGATGAACAAGGCTTTGCAGATGCCTCTGTTCAAAAGATCACGCCCCTTGACAAAAGCGACTCAAGAAACGTGTCGGCCCGTCCGATAGCCATTGCAACGGCGCCGGCAACGGTTCCGTGGTCCGGCTGGAAAGCCGAGGCGATGTCCAAAGCTCAGGCGGCGGACGAGCTTCAACGGTTGACTGGCGTCGGGCGTAGCCACAAGGGCTTGCCTATTAGTTAGTAAGGCGAGTCTGCGTGGGCAGCACGGGTGCCTCACCCGGGCACTCGGGTCTTCGCCGGCGCTTTGCCGGGTCATCTCTAGCTAAAAGGAAGCGCATCATGCCCGCAGTTATCAATACCAACCTGCTGTCGCTCAACGCGCAGCGCAATGCCAGCTCCGCACAAAGCTCGCTGGCCACCTCCATGCAACGTCTGTCGTCCGGCCTGCGGGTGAACTCCGCACGTGACGACGCCGCCGGCCTGGCCATCGCGGAACGCATGAATTCCCAGGTCAAGGGAATGAATGTCGCCATCCGTAACGCCAACGACGGTATTTCGCTGTCGCAGACGGCTGAAGGCGCCCTGGGCAAAGTCAACGACATGCTGCAGCGCATGCGTGAACTGGCCGTGCAGTCCGCCAACGGTACCAACAACACCGACGACCGCACCGCGCTGAACAACGAGTTCACGCAGTTGCAGAGCGAAATCACCCGCCTGAGCACCAACACGACCTTCAACGGCCAGGCGGTGCTGACCAACACGACGTCGTTCAACTTCCAGGTCGGTGCCAACGCGACGGCCAACGACACCATCACCATCAGCGGCCAGAACATGCTGGGCACCACCACGGCAGTCGGCAAGAACGACGGCGCCCTGGCTGAAGTGGCCAACACGACCAACACCGACATCTCGAACGTGGGCGCGGCCGGCACCGGCGCGACCTTCGATGCCTACACCGGCACCGGCACCAAGGGCGCCCTGGATTCGATCGCCAAGATCGACCAGGCCATCGCCCAGGTCAACGTGGCCCGTTCGACCTTCGGCGCCGCCCAAAACCGCTTCGACGCCGTGATCGAAAGCCTGGGCACCGCGGTCGAAAACCAGTCCGCCGCCCGCAGCCGCATCATGGATGCCGACTACGCCATGGAAACCGCCAACCTGAGCCGCGCGCAGATCCTGCAGCAGGCGGGTACGGCCATGATTGCCCAAGCCAACCAGCAACCGCAGCAAGTGCTGTCGCTTCTTCGATGATCCTGGGCCAGCCTCGACGCTGGCCCTGAGCTCCGACGCGACAGCCGTCGTCGTCGACCCCCGAGGGCAAAG
>NZ_JBFUMO010000153.1:0-11418 GCF_054049355.1 Roseateles sp. P5_E11
CTCGTAGACCTCGCCGTCGCGATTGGTGGCGCGCACGGTGACCTCGGCATGGCGCGGCACCTTGTCGTAGATCTGCGGCACCGACAGGCAGCCTTCCTCGCCCTCGACCATGCGCTCGCTGAGACGAACCAGCTCGGGATTGATCAGCACGCGCGGGGTGTCGCGATCCTGCGACGTGTCGATGACGATGACTCGCTCATGCACGTCGACTTGCGTCGCGGCCAGGCCGACACCGTCGGCGGCGTACATGGTTTCCAGCATGTCATCGACGAGCTGGCGGGTGCGCTCGTCCACGGCGGCCACCGGTTTGGCAACGGTGTGCAGACGCGGGTCGGGGTAGCGAAGGATGTGCAGTTGGGCCATGGCGCCTTGTAAGCACTCGCAAACGAGCGCTAGCGGTTGTTGGTTGCCCCCGGTGATTGCGGGCAGAATCACCTGGATTTTCGCCGATCCGGCAATCCCCTCGGAGACCGCGCCAGATGCCCGTTGCCCGCCCAGCCCACTTCGCAGTCCTTGCGACCTGCCTCGCCCTCGCGACGGCGACCTCAGCCTGGGCGCAAACCAGCAAGCTGCCCGTCACCGCCGAACAGCGACGCGTCGCCGATCAGGTCGCGTCCGCGGGCGTGCCCCTGGCCGAACTGGCGCCCAATGCGCCGGACAGCCACACGGTGCAGCCAGGCGACACGCTTTGGGACATCTCCAAGCTGTTCCTGAAAAGCCCCTGGCGCTGGCCCGAGCTCTGGGGCATGAACCGCGACCAGATTCGCAACCCCCACCTGATCTACCCGGGCCAGGTGCTGCTGCTGGTCAAGGTCGATGGCCGGGCCCGGCTGCAACTGGCACAGGGCGTCGGCGGCAATACGGCCGGCAATGGCGTGGTCAAGCTGCGGCCGCAGATGCGCATTTCGGCGCTGGATTCCAGCCCCATCCCAAGCATCCCGCTGCACCTGATCCAACCCTTCCTGACCGACGCTGTCGTCTTCGACACGGATGCGCTGGCCACGGCACCGCGCATCGTCGCCGCCCAGGAAGGGCATGTGCTGCTCGGCCCGGGCGAACTGGCCTATGCGCGTGGCGATTTCGGCAGCGGCACCGACTTCCGCGTCTTCCGCAACGCCCGCCCGCTGCGCGACCCAGCCACCAACGAGATCCTGGGCTACGAGGCCCCGTATGTCGGCACGGCTGAACTGACCCGTCTGGGCGAGGAGCGCACCGGCGCCGATGGCAAGGCCGAGATCGTGCCGGCCACGATGACCGTCCGGCAGATCAAGCAGGAGGTCGGCATCGGCGACCGTCTGGCGCCGGCACCGGCACGCAATCTCGAGCTGTATGTGCCGCACGCGCCCAGCCAGCCCATGGCGGGTCAAATCGCGGCCATCTACGGCGAGGCACTCAACGCAGGCCAGAACCAGATCGTCGCGCTCAACCGCGGCAAGCGTGATGGCATCGAGCGCGGCCATGTGTTCGCGCTGTGGCGCGACGGCGCCAGGGTCATGGACAAGACCCAGGAGAGGGCCGAGGCCATCAAGCTGCCCGACGAGCGCCACGGCATCCTGTTCGTCTTCGAGGTCTATGAGCGCGTGTCCTATGCGCTGATCATCTCGGTGAAAGAGCCGGTTCGACCGGGCGACCGCTTTACCCAGCCTTAGAGAATGGAGCCCCTCGCCCAAGGAGTACCTTGGTCGGTCTTGCAGACCGCGCTGCGGCGGGTGCCGCAGCCCTTCGGTAGGCACATCGCGCCCACTGGGCGCAATGTGTCCGGCCTCAGCCCCCGAGGGAACGGCGATGCTTGCCGGATTGACCGGCAAGCACATCGCCAAGGCGGGCCGGCTCGGGAGCGGCCCAGCGCTCGGCCCGGCGGTTCTTCGAACCGCTGATGCTGACACCCATCGAGCTTGTCGCCTGGCTGCGGCTCACCGAGAGCGTGGGCCCGGCAGCGGCGCGGCGGCTGCTGGCCATGGCCGGCAGCCCGCAGGCTGTCTTCGAACTCCCCGCCGTCGCCCTGGACCAGGCGCTGCCGGGCAAACAGCGCGAGGGCTTCAACAAGCCCCCTGACCATCTCGACGAATTGATCGACAAGGCCCAGGCATGGTTGGCCGAACCCGGCCATGACCTGCTCGTTCTCGGCGATGCCGACTACCCACCCCGCCTGCTGGCCACGGCCGACCCACCGCTGCTGCTGTGGCTRCAGGGCCGGCGCGAACTGCTGGGCGCGCCGTCCATCGCCATCGTCGGCAGCCGCAACCCGACCGCCCAGGGGGGCGACAACGCGCGCGCCTTCGCCCGGGCGCTGGCACGCGGTGGCTACACCATCGTCTCGGGCCTGGCCCTGGGCGTGGACGCCGCCGCGCATGAGGGCGCCCTGGACGCCGACGGCGCCACCATCGCCGTCGTCGGCACCGGGCTGGACCAGGTCTACCCGCGCCGCAACGAGAAGCTGGCGGCGCGGCTACTGGCCGGCGGCGGCCTCATCGTCAGCGAGTACTCACTGGGCACCCCGGTGCTGCCGGCCAACTTTCCGCGCCGCAACCGCATCATTGCCGGCCTGGCCCAGGGCTGCCTGGTCGTCGAGGCCGCCGTGCAGTCGGGCTCGCTGATCACGGCCCGGCAGGCCGTCGAGGCGGGCCGCGAGGTGTTCGCCATCCCCGGCTCCATCCATTCACCCCAGGCCCGCGGCTGCCATGCGCTGATCCGCCAGGGCGCCAAGCTGGTCGAGTCGGCCCAGGACGTGCTGGAGGAACTGCCGCCGCTGGGCAAGCTGTGCGTGACGCCCGAGCCTGCCGAGACGCCTCACGAGCAGCAGGCGCTGCTGGACGCCATGGGCTTCGATCCGGTCAGCCTGGATGCCCTGATGGCCCGCTGCGGCTGGCCGGCGGCCGAGCTCAGCGCCGCCCTGCTGGAGTTGGAGCTCGACGGCCACATCGCCCGCCTGGCGGGCCAGCTCTTCCAGCGCCGACGGCAGGGATGAGGGCAGGCTGGGCAGCAGAGACAGCGAGCTTAACCGCGGATATCAGAGCCTGATCCGAGGGGTTATTCGCGTCCGGAGTGCGCCAGACCCTGGGCTATCATCCCCTCACGATGTTCGATGTCCTGGTTTATCTCTACGAGACCTATTGGCGCCCGGACGCCTGCCCCGATCACGCGCAACTCGCGCGAAAACTGACGGCGGTGGGCTTCGAGAACGACGAAATCCAGGAGGCCCTCTCCTGGCTGGACGGTCTGGCCGCGTCCGGGGAGTCCTACCAGGGCGAGCAGAGCGAACACGCGATGCGCGTGTATTCGCCCGCGGAGATGGAGCACCTGGGCGAGGAGTCGATCAGCTTCGTCAGCTTCCTCGAGTCGGCCGGCGTGCTGCCCGGCCCGATGCGCGAGATGGTCATCGACCGCGCCATGGCCATCTCCGGTAACCCGATGGACCTGGAAGACCTGAAGATCATCGTGCTGATGGTGTTCTGGAGCCTGGGCGAAGAGCCCGATGCGCTGATCCTGGACGAGCTGTTCGTTGCCCCCGAGGATCGGTTGATCCACTGAACCCGCTGATGCACCAAGAACAAAGGACGCCGCGGCGTCCTTTTTCAATTCCTGAATCAGTTGGGGTCAGAGCAGCGCGCTACGCGCGCAGGTCTGACCCGCAAATCATTTGAGCAATTGCCCGGGATCGGCATCCAGCTTGGCCAGCGCCTTGCGCGTGGCCTGCACGGTCAGCGCTTCGTCCTGGGCAGGCAGCAGCAGGCCTGCCTGCAGGAAGGCGGCCATGCGGTTCAGCGAGAACAGCACGCCGCGGCCCTTGGGCGTGACGAACAGCGCCAGCTGCCTGCGCAGGCCGCGCCAGGCCAGCTGCACCTGCTCGTTGCGGCCGCGGTAGTCGAGCATGAACCAGCCGCCGACCTGCAGCTCGCGCGCCCAGGCCACCATGGCCGGCGTCGGCGCGGAGCCACCCTCGGCGACGACCTCCATGCCCTCGGATTCGTGGCCGGACAGGTCGCGCACCAGCATCTCGTCGACATGGCTGTCGCCGCCTTCGATGTCCTCGGGCAGCATGGCTTCCAGTGTCTCGAGCTGGTCCATCAGCTCGTCCAGGCGCTCGCGCGGGATGGCGGCCGTCTTGGCCGTGAAAGCGGCGGCCAATGCGTTGTTGAGCTGGCGCACATGCTCGTCCTGCTTGTCCGTCGGCAGGCCGGCGTGGCTCATGCCATCGCGCAGCGTCTTGAGCAGGGGCGGCAGGCGGCGGATGACCTCGGCACGCTCCTCGCGCGAGGCCTTGGAGCTGGCGCTCCAGATCAGGTCGGCGGCGGCCCGCTTCATGGACTTGGTCACGTCGGACTGGGCGCCCGCGCGCACCGCCGTGACGGCCAGCACGTCGGCCCAGACGTGGAAGAGGAAGTCGCGCACGCCGTCCTGTACCGSCACCTCGGACAGCATCTTGCGCAGCTCGATGGTGTACTGGATGGCCAGGGTTTCGCGTTGCTCGACCTGCTGGGCCAGCGACACGCCGCGCTTGGAGGCCTGGTTCTCGTTCTCGAAATAGTGGTCGAGGAACTTCTCGAACTCGGTCAGCACGGTGGCAAAGACCCGCCGGCCGGTGTCCGGATAGGCCTCGACGACCTGCACGACGCGCTTGATCTCGCGCTCCAGCGCATCGTTGCTGGCGCGCTCCGAACCCGGGCCACTGACCTGGGCCGTGTTGAAACCCATCACGCACGCGCCCATGCGGTCAATGAGACGACGCGCCGGATGGTCGGCGGCGGCAAAGAAGTCGGGTTCGCTGACGGCCACCCGCAGCACCGGCATCTGCAGCCGCGCGAACCAGACCCGCACCGTGGCCGGGATGCGCTCCTCGGTCAGGATGCTCTGGAACATCATGGCGACGATCTCGATGGTCGCGCGTTCGGCCGGGTTGCTCGCGGCCTGCTTCAGGACCTGCTTGAAGGCCTGGTTGCGCGCGCCAATCTCCTCCAGCGCACGCGGGGCGCTGGCGCTGCCACCGGTATCCACACCGCCAGCTGCGCCGGGGCGGCGCTGCAAGGACTCCTGGGCATGCTTGATGGCACCCATCAACCGCGGCGAGGCGGCGGAAACGGAGACGGGCGGCGCATCGGCCAGCGACGGCCTGGCCACGGAGGCGGGTGCATCGCCGCTCGATAAACTGCCACCACCGAGGGTGCCGGCATGGCTGGGTGTCACATCGGCCAGGCTCGGCTTGCCGCCACCCGGGCGGGCCGGCACCTGGCTTTTGACGACCGGAAAGCCCGGCACATGGCGGGCCAGCACACGCTGCAGCTGGGCCATGACTTCGTCGGCCTGGCTGCTCGCCTTGCTGCGCGCCGATGCCCCACCCGCGACCATCGGCACCGGGCCTGACGTGGGGGCGAGACCCGGGCCGGGAGACACTGGCGGTGGCGGCGGTACTGGCGCGCCAGTGGCCGTCGCCGTCGCCGCCGTAGCGGCCTGGGCCGTGCGGCGGATGAAGGGCCGCAGGTCGACCTCGGGCAGCACCTTCTGGGCGATCAGCCAGCGGTTGGTCTCGTGGTAGGCCTCGCTGATGAGCTGGGCGAATTCCTCGTGAAGCTCATGGTGCAGCAGCTGCCAGATGTTCGCGTCCAGGCCGACGCGGGTCCAGGCGTCCAGCGCCACGCGGGCCACGACATGGGCCCGCAGCAGGTCCAGCGGTTCCAGGTCGTCATGAGCCTCCAGGGCCTGCATGCGGGTGCGCAGGTCGGTGAATTCCCAGGTCGCCCGGTCCATCATGACCAGGGCCAGGCGGGAGCTGGTGATCTCGCGCTCGATGGTCGAGTCGTCGACCAGGCTCATCTTCACCGACTGGGCCGGCACGGTCGTGTCGTGCTCGCGGGCGTTGTCGGAGACGCCGTGCACTGCCGCGTGGCGCAGCGCCGCGACGACGGCCATCTGCCAGTTGGGGCCTAGCTTCTGCCAGGCCTGCACCGCGTCGCGCCTGGCCATCATGATGGCGTGGGGGACGCCGTGGGCCAGTTGCTGGCCAGCGCCCTGGCCGACCGCAGCGACCAGGGGCGTCATGCCGCGCACCAGAGCTTCCAGATAGACGCGCCGCGCCTGGGTCGCCAGGGCCTGGTTACGAGCGGCGGTCATGGACTGGTGAGGGCTGCGCGGCTGGAATGTTGGGTTGCGATCACTCTACACGACGGCCCCGGAGTTCGGGTCATTGGGGTCGTCACGATTCACGCCCGCCTTGACCAGGTCCTCCCGCTTGACGCCCAGCCACATGGCGATGGCCGCCGCCACGAACACCGAGGAGTAGATGCCAAACAGGATGCCGATGGTCAGCGCGACGGCGAAGTAATGCAGCGTCGGCCCGCCGAACAGCAGCATGGACACCACCATCAGCTGCGTGCAACCGTGGGTGATGATGGTGCGGCTCATCGTCGAGGTGATGGCGTGGTCGATGACCTCGTGGGTGTTCATCTTGCGGAACCTGCGGAAGGCCTCGCGCACCCGGTCGAAGATGACGACAGATTCGTTCACCGAGTAGCCCAGCACCGCCAGGATGGCCGCCAGCACCGCCAGCGAGAACTCCCACTGGAAGAAGGCGAAGAAGCCCAGGATGATGACCACATCGTGCAGGTTGGCGATGATGCCGGCGACCGCGAACTTCCATTCGAAGCGGATGGCCAGGTAGATCATGATGCCGATGACCGTCGCGGCCAGTGCCTTGGCGGCGTCCTGGGCCAGCTCGGCCCCGACGGCCGGGCCGACGACCTCGGAGCGCGACAGCTTGATCGGCTCGGCGCCATCGGCTCGTCTGCAGATCTGCTTGCTGACCTGCTCGCCCTGGGGCGTCACTTCCTGATGCTCGCTGATCGTGCCGGCCTCGGCCGTGCACAGCTCGGTGAAGACCTTGCCGACCAGCTCGGTCTGCTTGATATCGCCGCGCACGGGCAGGCGGATCATCACGTCGCGCGAAGAGCCGAAGTTCTGCACCTGCACTTCGCCGAAGCCCATCTTCTCGACGACCAGGCGAGTCTTCTCGATCTCGGCCGCCTGCGGGTAGGCCACCTCGATGACCGTGCCGCCGGTGAACTCGATGGAGAAATGCAGGCCCCGCGTGACCAGGAAGAACACGGCGGCTGCGAAGGTGATGAAGGAGATAGCGTTGAAGACCAACGCATGCTTCATCAACGGCAGGTCGCGCTTGATGCGAAAGAGTTCCATGTTCTAGCTTTCTCAGGCCTTGGCGGCGACGTCGGTCGTCTCGGCGGCGGGCTTGTCGGCGTCGGGCCTCCAGATCTGCCCGATGGACACGCTCTTGAGCTTCTTCTGGCGGCCGTACCAGAGGTTCACCAGGCCGCGCGAGAACACGACGGACGAGAACATCGAGGTCAGGATGCCCAGGCAATGCACGACGGCAAAGCCCTTGATCGGGCCGGAGCCGAACACCAGCAGCGAGACACCGGCGATCAGCGTCGTCACGTTGGAGTCCAGGATGGTGGCCCAGGCGCGTTCGTAGCCCAGCCGGATGGCCTGCTGGGGCGATTCGCCGCCACGCAGTTCCTCGCGCACGCGCTCGTTGATCAGCACGTTGGAGTCGATGGCCATGCCCAGCACCAGCGCAATGGCGGCGATGCCCGGCAGGCTCAGCGTGGCCTGCATCATCGACAGCGCCGCGATCAGCAGCAGCAGGTTGAAGCCCAGCGCCAGCGACGAGAACACGCCGAACAGCAGGTAGTAGACGCACATGAAGGCGGCCACCGCGGCAAAGCCCCAGGTGACGCTGGCGATGCCCTTCTCGATGTTCTCCTTGCCCAGGCTCGGGCCGATGGTGCGCTCTTCGATGATCTCCATCGGCGCGGCCAGCGACCCGGCGCGCAACAGCAGGGCTGTGTCGCTGGCTTCCTGGGTCGTCATCGCTCCGCTGATCTTGATGCGCCCGCCGCTCAATTCGCTGCGGATGACCGGCGCCGTCACGACCTCGCCCTTGCCMTTCTCGAACAGGATGATGGCCATGCGCTTGCCGACGTTCTCGCGCGACAGGTCCTTCATGATGCGGGCGCCCTTGGCGTCCAGCGTCAGGTCGACCGACGGCGAGTGGTTCTCGTCGAAGCCGGGCTGAGCATCGACGAGGGCGTCACCGGTCAGCACCACCTGGCGCTTGACGATGATGGGGCCGAAGCCGCGGTCGATGAAGCGCTCGGTGCCGAAGGGCACGGGACCGTTGCCCTTGAGCGCCTCCAGCGACTCGCTGCCGTCGTCCACCATGCGCAGCTCCAGCGTGGCGGTGCGGCCGATGATGTCCTTGGCCTTGGCCGTGTCCTGCACGCCGGGCAGCTGCACGACGACGCGGTCGGCGCCCTGCTGCTGGATGACGGGCTCGGCCACGCCGAGCTCGTTGACGCGGTTGTGCAGGGTGGTGATGTTCTGCTTGATGGCGGCGTCCTGCACCGCGACCTGGGCCTTGGGCGCCAGGCTGCCTGACAGCTGCAGCTCGCTGCCTTCGCCCTGCGGCGTCCAGACGACATCAGGCAGCTGCGTCTGCAGCAACTCGGTGGCTGCGGCGCGCTGTTCGGCGTCGCGAAAGGCGATGACCACCGTGTTGCCGTCGCGGCTGATGCCGGCGTGGCGGATGTTCTTGTCACGCAGCATGCTGCGTGCATCGCCGGTCAGCGACTCGGCCTTCTTGGTCAGTGCCGCCTTCATGTCGACCTGCATCAGGAAGTGCACGCCGCCCCGCAGGTCCAGGCCCAGGTACATCGGGTTGGCATGCAGGCTGGCCAGCCATTGCGGCGAACGCGACAGCAGGTTCAGCGCGACGATGTAGGTCGGCTCGGCAGCATTGGGGTTGAGCTCCTTGCTGATGACGTCCTTGGCCTTGAGCTGGGTGTCGGTGTCGCCAAAGCGCGCCTTGACCGAGTTGCCGTCGAACTGGACGAAGTCCGCCTTGATGCCGGCTTGCTGCAGTGCGGCCTCGATGCGGGTGGTCATCGAGTTGTCGACCTTGACGGTCACCTTGGCACTGGACACCTGCACCGCCGGCGCTTCGCCGAACAGATTGGGCAGGGTGTACAGAGTGCCGATCAGCAGCGCGACGAGCAGGATCGCGTACTTCCAGAGCGGATAGCGGTTCATGGGGACTTCCTTGTATGCGCCTGCACGGCGTAATCAGCAGCGCCCGGGCGGCCGTGGCCCGGGAGATGGGCGCAGGGCCGATTACTTCAAGCTGCCCTTAGGGAGAACCTGGGTGACGGCGCTGCGCTGGATCTGCAGCTCGACGCCGTTGGCGACTTCCAGGTGGATGAAGTTGTCACCCAGCTTGGCGACCTTGCCGATGATGCCGCCGGCCGTGACAACCTCGTCACCCTTTTGCACTGCCTCGATCATGGCCTTGTGCTCCTTCTGGCGCTTCATCTGCGGCCGGATCATGACGAAATAGAGCACGACGAACATCAGCACCAGGGGCAGCATGCCGAGCAGGCCGTTGTCGGAACTGGCGGCAGCCGGGGCGGCCTGGGCGTAGGCGTTGGAGATGAACACGTTGAATTCCTTGGGTGGGCGGCCGCAAAAACCGCAGGGCAACCTTGAATTCTAGTGCGCCGCGCCAAACGCCCCGATGACGGGGCTCCGAGGGGCTACGCCGCGGCGCCCACCCCTGCTAACCTGCCGCCGCCACATTCAACCTGCCTGGAGTTCCTCTTTTGCCGATCAGGGCGCTGACCGACCGACTGAGCCTGCGCAGCCTGCTGACGCTGCCCTATGTCGTCTTGGTGCTGGGCCTGGTGCTGCTGGTGGGCACGCTGTCCTGGCGCGCCGGGCGCGACACGGTGAACACCTTGTCGGGCCAGCTCCTGGTCGAGGCCGTGAACCGCATCTCCGTGTCGCTGGAGCGCCATGTCGGCGGGGCCGATGCCGTGCTGGAGGCGGCCTTCCCCACCGGCCTGTCGGCACCGGAGAACCTGCCCCGCGACCTGGACACGCTGCGCAACCGCTTCTGGCTGGCGACCTCGGTGCACCGGGATCCCAACAATTACGTCTACTACGGCGACCGCCAGGGTCATTTCCTTGGCCTGTGGCGCTTCTCCGAACTGGAGGCCGAGCTGCGCGTGCGCACCGCGGGCACCGGCCCGCGCACCATCTACCGCCTCAGCGGTATCACCGGCGACATGCGCTCGCCGGTCACCGAGGACAAGGTGTTCGAGCCGCGCGAGCGCCCCTGGTACCAGGCCGCACTGGCCAACCCCGCGCCGCTGAGCTGGACGCCGGTCTACATCGACTTCAAGACCCTGGATCTGGTCACGACGCGCACCAAGCGCGTGGGCAACGACGTCGGCGAGCCTGAGGGCGTGGCCGCCACCGACCTGTCGCTCAAGCAGGTCAATGCCCTGCTGCAGCGGCTGGCGCTGAGCGAGAACGCCGTCGCCATGGTCGTGGAAGGCGATGGGCAACTCGTCGGCGTGTCACGCGGCGCACACATGAAGACGCTGGTCGTCGGCCAGCACGAAAGGCTGAACGCCGCGCAGAGCCCCGACGCCCTCGTTGTTGCCGCCTTCGAGGCAGTGCGCCAACGCACGGCGGCCGGCGCCGAGGCCCTGGGCACCGCGCCGCGCACGGCGAGCTTTGCCGATGCCGATGGCCGCGTCGTGCAGCTCGGCTATGCCCGCGTCGACCCTGCCCTGGGCTTGAACTGGCTCATCATCGTCGCCGTGCCGCGCGCCGACTTCCTGGTTGGCGTGCAGCGCAACTTCGTGCAGGCCGGCGTGCTCGCGGGCCTGGGCGTCGTCATCGCCCTGGGCCTGGGCTGGGCGGTGCTGGGCATCGTCACCCGTGAGCTGCGCGAGCTGGCCGACGCCGCCCGGCGCGTGGGCGAGGGCGTGCTCGACGAGCCGCCCGAGGTGCACCGCACCGACGAACTCGGCGAACTCGCGCGCAGCTTTGCCGACATGCAAAGGCGGCTGCTGACCGACCAGCTGACGGGCCTGTCCAACCGCAGCGCCATCCTGCGCCGCATCGAGGACCGCATCCTGCAGCAGCGCCGCCGCGGTGACCGCTGGCCCTTCGCCGTCATGTTCGTCGACCTCGATCGCGTCAAGGACGTCAACAAGCGCTTTGGCCATGGCGTGGGCGACGCGGTGCTGAAGGAGGTCGGCCAGCGGCTGCGGGCCGGCGTGCGCATCGGCGACATCGTGTCCCGCTATGCCGGCGACGAATTCGTCATGCTGCTGGACTCGGTCGAGAACCGCGCCGACGCCGAAGCCGCGCGCGACCACCTCGAGGCCAGCATGCGCATGCCGCTGGAAAGCCTGGCGGGCCTGGCACCGGCCGACTTCCAGGTGGCGGCAAGCTTCGGCATCGCCCTCTACCCCGACGACGGCCAGGACACCGAGAGCCTGCTCCGGCATGCCGATGCCGACATGTTCGCCCGCAAGCAGCCCCCGCCTAGCGATGCCCGCC
>NZ_JBFUMO010000154.1:0-11412 GCF_054049355.1 Roseateles sp. P5_E11
CGCCAACCTTGACCTCGTGAACAAGGTCTCCGGCTCTGTCGTCATCGAACCGGGGTGCAAAATGACCATCACCGGGGCGGCAGCTTCCGCTGCAAAGCCGTGAGCAAGTTCAAGATCTTCCGTGGCAAAAACGGAAGATGGTTCTGGCACCTGAAGGCCAGCAACGGCCGGATCGTTGCGGATGGCGCTGGCCAGGGCAAAGGCTACCGCAGCCGGCGTGATGCCAAGCGTGGCGTTGAGGCTGTGCGTCGTGCGGCAATCGGGGCGGCGCCGGTCTTGGCGTGACGCGAAGCAACTGCGTGTTCTTCGCATGGCGCCTTTACTGGCGTCGTCGGTCCAAAGGTCGCGAGGGCTACCTGCTATTCCGCCGCTCTCGCATGGGCCCCTTCTTCCACGCGCTGTACGCCGAGGTGCGCCGCTGCGGCACYCTCAGAATCGTCAGCTACAAGCCGCTGGAGCCCGTGGAGCGGAAGCTGCCGCCAGCGCTGTTTCCGGGCGGGCCGAAGTTCGGTGACGGCGATTGGAACGACACAGTAGCCATTCCACCTCGGGAGAGGTGAGGGCTCAGAGTGAGTTAACAGGGCCGAAGTGCTGGCGCAGCGCCCAAGCACACCGCCAAGGCTCTATTCCCTCAGCAACCTGACCGGACACGTCGTCAACAAGCGTCGGCGCCACGGCTCGGCCGCGCTCCTCCGAAGCCTTGAGCCATGCATCGTGCCGGAGCATCGCCGGGAAGGCGGCCCCATAGAAGGCGCGCGCCTCGGCGTAGGGGTCACTGAATAGGCTTGAGAGGAAACACATGGTGTCGGGGCTTCTGCGCTACTGCTGCTTGGTGACATAGCGCCAAGCCTGCACGGAATCACGCGAGCAGTAGGCATTTTGCAGCGCGTGCGTGCAGTCGGTGAACCAAAGAGCCATCGGGCAAAAACCAGGTCGATACGCCACCTCGCGGACATCGCCACTGGCGGTCCATACCTGCATCGGACCGGCAGGGATGAAAGGTGGCGGCGATTGAATCCAGTCCATGTGTCGGGGCTTCTGCGCTATGGAAGAAGGAGAGGGGCCGACTCTCCGGCCTGTCACGAACTCGCTTTGTTGCGCCTCCGACCTGCCAGCATACGGTCCTGCCGTCCTGAAGCTCCGAGGCGGAGGGCTTGCGCCTTTCGTTCGACTCGAATTGGCTGAGGGCGGCCACGATCCCGCAACCCTGCGCGTACTGCTGCGCTTGACCCTCAAGTCTGCACGCTGCCCCTGCTTGTGACGGCACCACTTGACTGGTACAGGGTAAGGCGATCCAACGTGCAGACTTGAAGGTTGAGGGACCGGTGCTGATCTCCGGCATATCCCCGGTGAAGGGCCTCAAGACGGCCGGAGCCGAATGACCAATTCCTAGTTCATCTCGCGCATCAGCCTGCGCATTCCCTCAAGACTCCACCCCTTGTGCTTCCGTCAAGCGCCCGGGTGACGGACCCGGGACGGTTGGGGGATGGAGTCTTGAAGGCCCTCCCGTGGGAGGTGTCAGCGGGTCGGGCTTGAGTACCGGCTGCCCTGTGTTGGTCGTGCGCCACCAGAATCGAACTGGAGTTACCACCAGGCGTTTGCGCACACACAGGAACCTAGACCAATAGGCTGCGTTTCCATCCAAGCCGCCGCTGACGCCCTAGTGTCGCAGAGCGCCGATTGCAGCGCAAGAAATCTGTAGGCATCCGCGTAGGCATCGCGCGGAAAGTCAGCCGGGAGGCCGCTCTAATGCTGTTGGTGCGCATTCCCCCCTCTCCTCCAGCACAAGGCCAGTCCACCAGGACTGGCCTTTTTGCTTTGTGCGGGGCGTCAATCAGGGCAGGTTGGGTGCGCGTGGCTGCAACTGCCCCGGTGTGAGCCCCAGAATCCTGCGCAGCGAATGCGTGAGATGGGCCTGGTCGGTGTAGCCCAGTTCGGCCGCCACATCGGCGGGGCGCTGACCTTGTTGCAGCAGGCCTGCGGCGGCATCGGCGCGCAGGATCTGCTGCAGCTTCTTCGGGCTCATGCCGGTCACATGGCTGCTGTGGCGCTGCAGGCTGCGGTCGTCCACGCGCTCCCAGCCGCCGGCAGCAGCGCGCTGCACCAGCAGGTCCACCTCGATGAGGCCGCGCCGCGCAAGTTGCATGACGAGCTGCTCGGCGTTCTCGAAGCTGGGCAGTTCCAGGCGCTCGTCGCCGATCAGGAAGTCACGCCGCCCCGCGAACCCATGCACATGGCCCTGGTTCATCATGCGCTGGCCTGGTCGGGCGGGCATGTAGATCTCGGGTCGGAAAGCGATGCTGAGATAGCTGTCGCCGGCCTCGCTGCCCAGTTCCACGATGCGGTCGGTCTGGCCGGTCTGCAGCACCATCAGGCCGCTCCGGGTCTGCCGGAAGACGAGGTCCCAGCTGCCATCCGGCCGCACCAGATCCTGCGTCGCTGCCGTGTAGCTCACCCGGTCGATGTGCGTGATGAAACGCGCGGCCGATGGCGAATCGGCCGCGCGCGTTTCACGCTGGATGCCTGGGTTGTGGCCCGTCACGCCACGTGCATGCGAGGAGAAGGCATGCACGCATGGTAGCGACGACTTACTGCAACTGGGCGAAGAAGCGGCGCATGTCCCGCACCAGCAGCTCGGGCGCGTCCGTCGCCGCGAAATGCCCGCCATGCGGCATTTCGGTCCACTGCACGATGTTGCTGTGCGAGCGCTCGGCAAAGGCACGCACCGAGCGGAAGTCGTTCGGGAAGGAGGCCACGGCCGTGGGCACCGGATTGGGCAGTTCACGGTAGCCGGCGCCGGTCTGGGCGTTCTCGAAATAGAACTCCGCCGCCTGACCGCCGGTGGCGGTGAACCAGTACAGCGAGACATGGGTCAGGAAGCGCTCGCGGTCCATGGTCTGGGCGGCCTCGCCCTCGAAGCCGAAGAAGAGTTCGGCATTCCAGGCCAGCTGCGCCACCGGCGAATCCACCAGGCCGAAGCCCAGCGTGGCCGGCCGCTTGGACTGGATCTCGGCATAGCCGTTGTACTTCTGGAAGCGCTCGAGGTTGGCGAACCCGGCCCTCTCGAACGGGGACAGCTTCTCCATCTCGCCCGGCGCGCCGCTCGGGAAGGCGAAGATCTGCTGCAGGTGCACGCCCACCAAGCCCCGCGGATTCAGGATGCCCAGCTCGCGGCCGACGAGCGCGCCGCCGTCGCCCCCCTGGGCGCCATAGCGCTCGTAGCCCAGGCGCTTCATCAGCGTGTCCCAGGCGGCGGCAGTGTGCGTGGCCTCCCAGCCTGGGCCGGCCAGCGGCGACGAGAAGGCAAAGCCGGGCAGAGACGGGATGACGAGGTGAAAGGCCATCGCCGGGTCCAGCCCATGGGCGCGTGGGTTGCTCAAGGGGCCGATCACATCGAGGAACTCGGCCACCGTGCTGGGCCAGCCATGCGTGAGGATCAGCGGCAGCGCATGCGGCTCGGGCGAGCGCACATGCAGGAAGTGGATGGTCTGGCCGTCGATCTCGGTCAGGAACTGCGGATGGCGGTTCAGCTCGGCTTCGTGCGGGCGCCAGTCGTAGCCATCCAGCCATTGCTCCGCCAGTTCGCGAATGAAACCGGTGGCCTGGCCGCGGCTCCAATCCTGCACGGTGGTCTGGGGCCAGCGGGTCTGGCGCAGGCGCTGCTTCAGGTCGTCGATCTGGGCTTGCGGGATGTCGATGCGGAAGGGGCGGATGGTGGTGCTCATGACAGGCTCCTGGGTGGGGTGGATCGATGGAGTCAGTGTCTCGATCTGCCCCGCCGAGAGCTTGTTAAAACCCGCCAATGCGGCCCGCCGTCAATGTTGGTGGTGCCCTCCGGGCTTGCGCACCTGCACCTGGGCATCCTGGGGGGCCGCGCCGGGCGCCGTGGCCGCTGGCGGCGCGTCACCCACTTCGCGCGCCAGCGTGCCGGCGGGGTGCGGGAACCAGCCCGGGTCGCTGTAGTCGCCCCGCTTCAGTCCGCGCCTGACCTTGAGCACGCTGAACATGCCACCCATCGCTATCGATCCGAAAGGCCCGTCCCCGGCCATCATGGGCGCGGTGTTCTCCGGCCCCGGCATGCTCATCTCCGTCATCTCGTGCATGCCGCTGTGGCCCATGGCCATATAGCCCGGCACCAGCTTGCGGATCTTGGCCTCCAGGTCGCTCGCATCCACACCCAGCATGGTTGGCACGTCATGTCCCATCGCGTTCATCGTGTGGTGAGCCTTGTGGCAGTGGAAGGCCCAGTCGCCTTCCTCGTCGGCGATGAACTCGATCTGGCGCATCTGGCCGACCGCGATGTCGGTTGTCACTTCGGGCCAGCGCGCCGTGCGTGGCACCGGGCCGCCGTCGGTGCCGGTGACCTCGAACTCATGACCATGGATGTGCATGGGATGGTTGGTCATCGTCAAGTTGCCGATGCGGATGCGCACGCGGTCGCCCTGGCGCGCGACGAGCGGCGCGATACCCGGAAAGATGCGGCTGTTCCAGCTCCACAGGTTGAAGTCCAGCATGGTCATGACCTTCGGTGTCGCACTGCCGGGCTCGATGTCATAGGCATTGAGCAGGAAGGCGTAGTCGCGGTCCACGTCGGCGATCTGCGGGTGCTTCGCCTTGGGATGCGTGATCCACAGGCCCATCATGCCCATGGCCATCTGCACCATCTCGTCGGCATGCGGGTGGTACATGAAGGTGCCGGGGCGGCGGGCGATGAACTCGTAGACCCAGGTCTTGCCGGGTGGGATGGGAGGCTGCGTGAGGCCCGTGACACCGTCCATGCCGTTGGGCAGGCGCTGGCCGTGCCAGTGCATGCTGGTGGCCTCGGGCAGGCGGTTGGTCACGTAGATGCGCACGCGGTCGCCCTCGACGACCTCGATGGTCGGCCCGGGGCTCTGGCCGTTGTAGCCCCACAGGCGTGCGGTGAAGCCCGGCGCCATCTCGCGCACGACGGGTTCGGCGACGAGATGGAATTCCTTGACGCCGGCGTTCATGCGCCATGGCGCCGTCCAGCCGTTCAGCGTGACGACGGGGTTGTAGGGGCGGCCATTGCGTGGAACCAGCGGCGCTTGCGTGTCGGGCGAGGTCTGGATGACGGGTTCTGGCAGGGCCGCGAGCGCCACGGTGGACACCGCGGCCAGCGAGGTGCCAGCGAGCAGGGAGCGTCGATTGAGCATGGGATCCTCGGGATTCAGTGGGTTGCCGCGGCGGGGGCTGCGGCGGCCTGGGGCAGGGCTGGCGCGACACGACCGACAAGGGCCTGGTCGAGGTCGGCCTGGGCGACCCAGAAATCGCGCAGCGCCTCCTGTGTGGCGCTGACGGCGGCGACCTGGGCGCGAGCATCGGCCAGCAGCTCGAAGACGCCGATCAGCATGGCGTTGTAGCGCAGCAGCTGTTCGCTGGAGACGCGCTGGGCCAGCGGCAGCAGTTCGTCCCGGTGCTGGCGGGCGACATCGAAGGCGCTGCGGTAGAGGCCGTACGCCTCGCGGGCCTCGGAGCGGGCCTGGATGGCTGTATCCGCGGCCACATGTGCGGCTTCGCGGGCCAGCGCCTCAGCCTTCGGTTGGGGGCCGGGGCCGAAGAGCGGCAGCTCCAGCGCCACCTCCCAGCCGCGCTGGGTAGGCTGTTCGTTGGACGAGTTGCGTACCGTGCCCAGCTCCAGCATCGACACCCAGCGCGTCATTCGAGCAAGGTCAAGCTGGCGCGCGGATTGCTCCAGAGTCAGCCGCGCCGCCTGCACGTCCAGGCGCTGGGCCAGGGCTTGCGCTTCGATGCCGGCTTGCTCTCGCGGCGTGGTTGGTAGGTCGGGCAGGCGCTCCGGCAGGCGCAGTGCGCTGCCGTCCTCCAGGCTCAGCAGGCGCACGAGGCGTTCGCGTGCGGCGAGCCGCTGGGCCTCGGTGCGTGCCAAGGCGAGTCGGGCGTCGGCCTCGAAGCCTTGTTCGCGGGCCCGCGCCAAGGCATTGAAGTTGCCGGCGACCTGCATGCGGCGTGCGAGTTCCGCGCCGGCCTCGGCGGCTTCCCGCACCTGGCGGCGGTAGGCCAGGGCCTCCTCGGCCGCGACGGCGCGTACCCAGGCGCGGCGCGTGTCGGCGGCCAGGGCCAGCGTGTCGGCGGCGGCCTGCTGCTGCTCAGCCTGCAGGCGGCGCTGCTCGGCGGCGCGCACCAGCGGCAGGGTCAGCAGGCGCGCAAGGTCGATATGCCAGCCGCGCTCCAGTTCCACCTCGCTGCCACGCGTCAGGCGGCTGAAGCGAAAGCCTGGGTTGGGCAGGCGGCCGGCCGCATCGACGTCGGCAGCGGTGACACCAAGGCGTGCCAGCCGGGCCTGCAACCYGTGATTGTTCTGCAGCGCGAGCTGCACGGCGGCATCCGCCGTCAGCGGTTCTCGCAGTCGCTCGTCAATCTGGTGAGCAGAGGGCAGGGTGGCCGACAGTGGCTGGGCGGTGTGTGGCTCGGTCAGCCTGGAGACGGGGGCGATGCTGTCGGGGGGCGCGGTGGCGCAGCCAGTCAGCGCGGTCAGCAGCGCGAGCCCGCAGGTGCGGGCGAAGGGCAGGGGATGCATGCAGGGCCTCTCGGGGCGGTGCGAAGACGCCCGCCGCGCTTGGCAGCGGTGGGAACAGCGGAGAAGAGAAGCTCAGCCCCTGGGAGGCGGGTCGGGCAGTGGCGGCACGACGCCAGCCCAACGCTCGGCCGGCGCCTGGGCGACGCGCAGGGCCGGTGCGGCAGGCGGCGTGTCCAGCGTCAGCACGGGCGGCGGCGCGGCCGCCAGGCAACAGGGCGCGCAGAGCTTGCAGGGCTTGGCCGCGTGGTTGTGGGCATCGCCATGCATGCTCTGGTGGTCATGGCCGGCGTGTTGCTCTTGCATGGGCACCGGTGCCGGCTCACAGCCCAGTTGGCCGGCCGCGAGCAGGCTGCGCAGGGGCAGCAGCACGAGCAGCAGGCAGAGCAGGACGAAGCGACCGACGCGATGCATCTGCGGCACTTTACTACCCGTGCTGCTGAAGCCAGGCCCGCGGCGACGTGCCCGCATGCCGCTGCGCGAACAGCCGGCTCAGGGCCGAGGCATTCGCATAGCCCAGCTCGGCCGCCAGCGTCTTCAAGGACTTGCCGGCGCGCAGTTCGGCGCGGACGATGGCCAGGCGCCAGTCGGCGAGATAGCCGGCGGGCGTCTGGCCCAGGGCGTCGCGAAACGCCTCGGCAAAGCGGCTGCGCGACATGCCAGCCTCGGTCGCCATGGCTGCCAGGCTCCAGGCCTCGCCCGGCCGGGCATGCAGGGCCGTTAGCGCCCGGGCCAGGCGCGCGTCCGCCAGGCCGCGCATCAGGCCCAAGGGCAGGGCCGCGTCGCGCTGGTCCAGCATCCAGCGCAGCAGTTGCAGCAGCAGCACCTCGAACAACCGGTCTGCCAGCAGGCGTTGACCACAGCGCACGTGCTCCGATTCGCCGAACAGCAGCTTCAGCGTCGCGTCAATGCCCTCCACCTGCGCCAGCGGGAGCACGACCAGCGGCGGCAGCGCCTGCACGAGTGGGTGGCCGGCCTCGAAGTCCAGGGTTGCGCAGACGAAGTCCGAGCCCTCGGTCGGCGCGTTGTGGAAGTCGTGCGCCAGCGGGCGCGGGTAGAAGACCAGGCTGGGTTCGCGCACCCACAGGCGTTCGATGAGGCCGGTCGCACGGGCATGCCTCACCTCCATCTCGCCATTGCGCATCACATGCAGGAAACCGCGGCCGGGCCCTGCATCGAAGTGGGTCACGCCGCACAGCGGCCCGGCGTGGAAAAGGCTGGCGCGCACGCGAAAGCGCTCGAACAGCGGGCTCAGGCGGTCCAGTGGCGGGCTGTCAGTCACGGTACGAATGGGTTGAATTATTGGATGAAATGATACCTATCGTTCCTGCCTGGCAACGACAGTGGAGGCCTTCATCCACTGCCCTCGAAAGGCGACACCATGACCTCCCGCGTTCCCCTTGTCTCTGCCACCGACACCCCCGCCGCAGCCCGCGCGACGCTGGACGCGATCCACGGCGCCTTTGGCGCGACGCCGAACATGTTCCGCGCGGCGGCGAATTCGCCTGCGGCGCTGCAGGCCATGTGGTCCTTCTTTGGCGCTCTTGGTGGCGGGGCCATCCCGGCCAAGCTTGGTGAGCAGATCGCTGTCGCCGTGGCCGACCGCAATGCCTGCGAGTACTGCCTGGCCGCGCATACCGCCCTGGGCCGCAAGGCCGGCGCGACGCCTGCCGAGATGAACGCGGCCCAGGCTGGTGAGTCGGCCGACCCGGCGACGGCGGTGGCGCTGCGCTTCGCGCTCCAACTCGTCGAGCAGCGCGGCCAGGTGGGTGATGCCGATGTGGCAGCCGTGCGCGCGGCGGGGTTTGGCGACGGCCAGATCGTCGAGATCCTGGCTCACGTGGCGCTGAACCTGTTCACCAACTACGTGAACGTCGCGTTTGCGGTGCCGGTGGATTTCCCGAGCGTGAAGCTGCGCTCGGCTGTCTGATCGAGAGGCGATGATGGCGCAGATGAAAACCGCCCTGGCCCTGCGCCATCTCGCCTTCGAGGACCTCGGTCTCATCGAGCCCGTGCTGCTTTCACGCGGTTTCGATGTCCGCTATCACGAGGCCGGCGTCGACGACTTCGCTGCCGTTGATCTTGATGCAATCGATCTGCTCGTCGTGCTTGGCGGGCCGATCAGCGTGGAAGACGAGGAACGTTTCCCCTGGCTGGTCGACGAGGTCGGGCTGATCCGCCAACGACTGGACTCACGCCTGCCGCTGCTCGGCATCTGCCTGGGCGCGCAGCTGATGGCCCGAGCCCTGGGCGCGCGCGTGAAGCCGATGGGCGTCAAGGAGATCGGCTTTGCGCCGCTGACCATGACGGCGGCGGGGCAGGGCACGGCGTTGGTCGAGCTGGGCGATCAACCCATGTTGCACTGGCACGGCGATCAGTTCGAGTTGCCGGCCGGGATGGTGTCACTGGCGGCGACGACCGTCTGCCCTCACCAGGCGTTCGCGCCGCACAACCGGGCCCTGGGCCTGCAGTTCCACCCCGAGGTCGCGCCCGAGCGCTTCGAGCAATGGCTGATCGGCCATATCGACGAGCTGGCGCAGGCCGGCATCACGCCGAATGAACTTCGCGCCGCGATGTCGCGCGAATCTGAAGGATTGCGAGCCGCCCTGAAGCGGCTGATGGACCGCTGGTTAGACCAGGCCCTGCTTTGACGCCAGCACCRCCGCTTCCGCACGGCTGGACACGTTGAGCTTCTTGTAGATGCTCTTGATGTGGTCGTTGACGGTGAACCACTTGATGCCCATCAGGTTCGCGATCTCCTTGATCGTGAAGCCCTTGCTCAGATAGGTCAGCACTTCGCTCTCGCGCGGCGTCAGGCGTTCCCATTCGGGCGGCGGGTCCAGGGCGACGCTGCGGCTGTTGGAAAAGCCCGCGTGCGAGGACGACAGTGAGCCGAARCCCGAGTTCAGCGGCATGGTGCCGCTGTCACTGGAGCCGGGACGGAAGTGAGACAGCAGGCGGCGTGCGATGGCGGGTGACAGCGGCGGCTGGCCGCGCACGATGCGCTGCAGCTCCTCCACCAGCACCTCGAAGCGGTCTTCCTTCAGCAGATAGCCGTCGGCACCGCACTGCAAGGCCGGGAAGAGGTGGTCGTCGTCCGAATACAGCGTCGTGACGATCTTGATGGCCGGAGATCCCGCCAGCTCGGTCAGGAACTCCATGCCGTTGCCGTCGGGCAGTTCCAGGTCGACGAGGATGAGCTTGAAGCTGATCTCCGGGTTGCCACCTGAAAGCTTGGCCACCTGGCGGCGGGCGTTCTCAAGGTCACCGACTTCGGTGAGCTCCATCGCGTCGCTGAAGCTCTCTCGCACCACGCRGCACAGGAAACTGCGGGCAACGGGGTTGTCTTCGATGATGAGAACTTTGACGGTCATGGCGCGTGGCGGGCAGCGGCTGTCGATTCGACCGTCGAGAATGTAGCGCACCGCCCCCTAGAAGCTCCGGTGGATCGCCCTAGTCCAAGCCCCCGGTTCAGGCTTCACGAATTGGTAAGAACTAACTTGCCGACCACCTCGCGGGCCGCCATGCGCGCGAAGGCGGCAGGCAACTCCTCCATCGGCAGCACCCGGTCCAGCACCGGCTTGATCTTGCCCGCGGCGTACCAGGCCGCCAACTCTCCCAGCATCGTGGCGTTATGCCCAGGCTCGCGTTTGGCGAATTCGCCCCAGAACACGCCGACCAGGGACGCGCCCTTGAGCAGCGCCAGGTTCAGCGGCAGCGCCGGAATCTGGCCCTGCGCAAAACCGATGACGAGGTAGCGGCCGCGCCAGGCGATGGAGCGGAAGGCCGCTTCGGCCAGGTCGCCGCCAACGGGGTCGTAGATGACGTCGGGCCCCTTGCCTTCGGTCAGGGCCTTCAATTCATCACGCAGGTTCTGCGTTGCGTAGTTGATGGTCGCGTCGGCGCCAAGGGCCTTGCAGGCCAGGCATTTGGCATCGCTGCCCGCCGCGGCGATGACCCGCGCCCCGGCGGCCTTGGCGATCTGGATGGCGGCCGTGCCGACGCCACCCGCCGCGCCCAGGATGAGCACGGTCTCGCCGGGCTTCAGAGCTGCGCGGTCCACCAGCGCGTGGTGGCTCGTGGCATAGGTACAGATGAAGGCCGCGGCGTCCTCGAAACTGAAAGCTTCGGGCAGCGGCATGGCCAGCACGGCCGGGATGCAGACCTCGGTGGCAAAGCCACCCAGGCCGCCAAAGGCCGCGACGCGCTGGCCCACGGCAAAGCCCTTGACGCCTTCGCCCACCTCGGTGACCACGCCCGAGAACTCCGTGCCTGGCACAAAGGGCAGGGGCGGCTTCATCTGGTACTTGTTCTGCACGATGAGMAGGTCAGGAAAGTTCAGGCTGGCGGCGTGGATAGCCACGCGGATCTGGCCCGCTGGCAGAGCGGGAGCGGGCAGTTCACGCCATTGCAGCGCCTCGACGCCCACCGGGTTCTCGCAGAGCCATGCCTTCATCGTCGTCTCCAGATTTCGTGAATTGGCGATGATAGGAATCAAGGTGGTTACACCCGGTCTCGCAGGTGACGCTCTCCCTACAATTGGCCCCATGCGCATCCTGATTTCCAACGACGACGGTTACCTCGCACCGGGCCTCGCGGCCCTGGTAAAAGCCTGCGAAGGCCTGGGCGAGATCGAAGTCATCGCCCCCGAGCAGAACGCCAGCGGCACGTCCAACTCGCTGACGCTGAACCGGCCGCTGAATGTCCACCGCGCCGCCAACGGTTTCCGCTATGTCAGCGGCACGCCATCCGACGGTGTCCATCTCGCCCTGACCGGTCTGCTCGGCTACCGGCCCGACCTGGTGCTCTCGGGCATCAACAACGGCGCCAACATGGGAGACGACACGCTGTATTCCGGC
>NZ_JBFUMO010000155.1:0-11313 GCF_054049355.1 Roseateles sp. P5_E11
GTACAAGGGCCTGATCGTGGCCGGCGTGCTGAGCCTGATCGCCTTCTTCTTCGTCACCAAGGCGATGTTCCCCGGCCCCATAGAGCTGAGCACGGGTGGCACGACGAGCGCAATGGCCCTGTTCGGCGCCTGCGCGGTCGGCCTCGCGCTGACGGCGGCCATGGTCTGGGTGACGGAGTACTACACCGGCACCCAGTACCACCCGGTGCAGCACGTGGCGCAGGCCTCCACCACCGGGCACGGCACCAACGTCATCGCCGGCCTGGGTGTGTCGATGAAGTCCACCGCCTGGCCGGTGCTCTTCGTCTGCGCGGCCATCTACGCGGCCTTTGCCTTGGCGGGCCTGTACGGCATCGCCGTCGCGGCCACCTCCATGCTCAGCATGGCCGGCATCATCGTCGCGCTGGACGCCTACGGTCCCATCACCGACAACGCCGGCGGCATTGCCGAGATGGCCGAATTGCCGGCTTCCGTGCGTGACGTCACCGACCCGTTGGACGCCGTGGGCAACACGACCAAGGCCGTCACCAAGGGCTATGCCATCGGCTCCGCGGGCCTGGCTGCGCTGGTGCTGTTTGCCGACTACACGCACGCGCTGGAAGCGCGTGGCATGCACGAGGTGTTCTCGCTGTCCGACCACAAGGTGATCCTGGGCCTCTTCCTCGGCGGCCTGATCCCCTTCCTGTTCGCCGCGATGGCGATGGAAGCTGTCGGCCGGGCCGCCGGTGCCGTTGTCGTCGAGGTGCGCAAGCAGTTCGCCGATGGCGCCATCATGGCCGGCCAGCGCAAGCCCGACTACAGCGCCGCGGTCGACATGCTGACCACCGCCGCCATCAAGGAAATGATCGTTCCTTCACTGCTGCCCGTGGTGGCACCCATCCTGGTTGGGCTGATCCTCGGCCCGGCGGCACTGGGTGGCCTGCTGATGGGCACCATCGTGACCGGCCTCTTCGTCGGCATCTCGATGTGCACCGGCGGCGGCGCCTGGGACAACGCCAAGAAGTTGATCGAGGAAGGCTTCACCGACGACAAGGGCGTGCTGCACAAGAAGGGCTCGGAAGCGCACAAGGCCGCCGTCACCGGCGACACCGTGGGCGACCCCTACAAGGACACCGCCGGCCCGGCCGTGAACCCGCTGATCAAGATCATCAACATCGTGGCCCTGTTGATCGTGCCGCTGCTGCCGCTGCCTGCGGGCAGCAAGGCCCCCGAGCCCGTCGCAGCCCCGGCTGTCGTGGCGGCACCGGCGGCCAGCACCGCGGAGATGCCCGCGTCGGCCGCATCTCAGTAACACCCAGGTAAATCCCTGGCATAACGGCCCGAGAAATCAGACTTCTCGGGCCGTTTCTCCGTCTGGCCCAGGCAAAATCGCGGCTCATGGCGAGCATGGCAATCACGAGGCACGAGCTGTCGCGGCGACGCGAACAACTGCAGGATCTGCAGCGCTACCTCGCCGTGCTGGAAGCCGATCACGACGGCGCCCGCGCCAAGCTGCTCGGCTTTCGCCAGCGCTATCTCGAGGCCCTGGGCCCGCTGATGCGCGAGCTCGACGAGATCGACGCCCAGTTGCACCAGGCCACGGCCCTGTTGTCTGAGGCCTTGAAGCGCCAGGGTGTCGACGCCCCGGTGTCGGCATCCCAGCGCGCCAAGGCTTGGCCCGATGTGCCCGCCCTGCCCGACGCGACGCCCCTGCCGCCCGAACCCACGGGGCCCCTGACCGACCTGCCGCCGCCCAGCCTGAAGACGCTGTACCGGCGCGCGGCGATGCGTTTTCACCCCGACCTGGCGCCCTCCGGTCCGGAGCGCGAGGTCTGCGAGCAGCGCATGATGATCGTCAACGAGGCTTACGCGAACAGCGACCGCCACCGGCTGGAAACGCTGCTGCTCRCTGCGGGCGAACTCCCCGAGAAGGTCATCGGCGGCCCGGCTGACGCGGTACGCGCCTGGCTCGGCCTGTGCGAGCACCTCGTGCAGGGCCGCATCCGCATCGTGCAGGCGCAGACGGCCTTGCTGCACAACCTGCAGATGCACCAACTGCGCATCGCCATCGAACGGGCGGAGACCGGCGGCATGCGGCCACTGGACATCATGGCCGCGCGGCTGCGCACCCAGATCGCCGAGCGCCGCCAGGAGCTCTACATCGGCGAGCGTGTCGGCAGCGACGCCCGCATGGCGGCGGATTTCCTGCGCAAGCGCTACCAGCGGCTGACGGGGCTGGGCCTGGGCTGAGCCCGGCGTCCTGCGGGATCAGTCGCAGCCTTGCGACTGATCGTTCTGCGTCTGCGGGTCCGAGCTGGGAAAGAAGTTCACCATGTCACCCGTAGCGCTGATCTGAGCGAACAGCAACACAACGCCACGCCGGGTGTAGGTATCGGCAGACCAAGGAACGATGACGCCGTCCCACCAGGCGCCGTCCGACTCGGTTCTGCTGGCTGGCAGGTAGTTGTAGGGGTTCATGGTGGGGTCGTTGCCAACCGTCTTCACCGCGGCGCCCACCAGGCGCAGGCTCATGCCGTCGACCGTCGTTTCAACGAAGGAGAACGGCAGTTCACCATCCTGCCCCGCGGGGGTCGTCGTGGTGAGCACCGTGCCCGACGGCACGGACTGGCCATTGCCATCGACATAAGCGCATTGCGCCAATCCACCGGCGGTACCGGTGACTGTGACGGTGTAGGGAGGAACGAAGGTCGACATAGGGACTTCTCTGGTTGTGGTGGGGAAAGAGGTGGCAGCTACAGTTCACGCTGCCGATGCAGCCAGGCACGGCCTGCTTGCCAGTCAGGCTGGTCGACGACTCGCGGATCCAGGCATTTCTGTACTTCGAGCCAACGTTGAGTCAACTCGGCATGCGCCTGCAGCCATCCCGCGCGAAGCTGCAGCAGTTGCTGCGCCTGGCCGCAAGCCGCCTGCCTGGCGGACGCGTCAGTAGCATTCAGGTTCGCCTTGAACAATTGCAGTCGCACCGCTGCGTTCAAGGCTTCCAGGGATACGGGGCGCTTGGCCATCACGGCGGACAAGCGTTGTTCGACTCGCACCAGGGCCTGGTCGCGCGCCTCGCACGCCGGGCTTGCACAAGCAGGACTGGCCGCCAGTTCCAACAGCCGGACCGAACGAGGCAGCCAGCTGTCCAGGGGCGGCTTGCCCGGTCGCAGACCCTCCAGCTTCTGCAGCAGGGCCAAGGCCTGTACGGCGCGCGCGTCTGGCGGCAAGTCGGCCCGTTGCGCCAGCAGGTTGGCGTCAATCTCCAGGGCCAGGAAAGCCCAGCTCACATTGGCGGGGTCACCTCGCCGCAATTGATCCGCGGCTGACTTGGCTTGGCTCAGCACCGTCAAAGTGCTCAGGCCGGCCGCCATCTGGGTGTCGCTCAGATTCAGCAGCAGCCCGGTCTCGCGCTTCAACCATTCGAGGTCCGCAGGGTGCCGCTGGCGCAGCGACTGCACAGGCGGCAGCGCGCGGTTGAACGCCTGGGCAGCACCCGCATACCGACCCGTCAACTGCAGCAGCCCGCCCAGCCAACTGACGGTATCTCCCCAATCACTCTGCAAGGCGGCGTCGTCGGGGCGTTTGGCGAGCAAGCTCTCCTTGAGCACCAGGGAATGCCTGAAAGCTTCTTCCGCCTGAGCGAATTGCCCCCGCCTCAACCACAGGCTGCCCAGGCTGTTCTCGGCATAGGACAGCTCCAGCTGCGCATCCGCGTCCTTTGCATCGGCCTGCAGCCATTTCGCGCTGACGTCGCGATAGCGGGCCCAATGCTTCTCGGCGGGTTCGAGCTGGCGCTGGCGGAAGAACACCTCGCCTTGCCAGAACGCCGCGGCGCCCTGAGCCTTGCGCCAGGCCGCCGTCATGTCGGCCGCGGGAGGATCGCCTTGCAGCAGCTCGGTGGCCGTCTCCAGCGGCTCCTGCGCGCCCTCCAGGTCCCGCTTGGACACCCTGACCTCGCCAATCACGGTCAAGGCCTTGGCCCGTTGCAGCCGATCAGACGCACTGAGCGGCCCCGAGCTGTCCAGCACCTTCAATGCCTTGCCGCCGACGCTGTCCAGCAACTCCAGGCGGCCGATGGGGCGCAGCTTGTCGGCAAATTCACCCAGCATGAAGCTGAGCACGTCCTCTGCCTGCTGGCGCCGTGCCTGGGCCTGCTGCTCTGCCTGTTCCGCCCGGTGGGCCTGCAACAGGCTGGTGGTCGTCAGGGCCAGCAGGGCCCCCACGGCCACACCGCCAGCCGCCACGGCCACGCGGTGGCGGCGCACGAACCGACCCAGCACATAGAGCCGGCTGTCCGGGCGCGCACGGATGGGTTCATGGTCCAGCCAGCGCTGCAAGTCCTCGGACAACGCCTGCGCGTTCGCGTAGCGCTGGGCTGGGGCCTTTTTCAGCGCCTTGGCGACGATGGTGTCGAGATCGCCGCGCAGATGCCGCGCCTGCCCGGCGATGACGGTGTCGTCCTGGCTGGCCGCCACGTCCGACAACCGCCGCGGCACATGCTCGACGACGGCTTTGAGCCGGTCCAGCTGCGTCTGCGTGTCGTCGGCGGTCGGGTGATGGCCGCCCAGCAGCAGATAGAGCAGCACCCCCAAGGCGTAGACATCGGTGGCCGTCGTCACGTCTGACTGCTGCACCTGCTCGGGCGCGGCGAACTGCGGTGTGAAGGCGCTGCCGGCGCGCTGCGTCAGCTCGGTGGCGGCGGCCCCCTGCTCCGCCTGGGTCGCATCGGCCAGCAGCTTGGCGATGCCGAAGTCCAGCAGCTTCACGTCGCCCTCGCGCGTCACGAGGATGTTGCTGGGCTTGAGGTCACGGTGCAGGATCAGCCGCGCATGGGCATGTGCCACGGCGCCCAGCACGTCGAGGAACAGGCGCACCCGGCCCTCGACATCGAGCTGCTGCTGGCGGCAGTAGACGTCGATGGGCTGGCCATCGACGTACTCCAGCACCAGATAGGGCTGCTGGCCCTGGTGCAGGCCGGCGTCCAGCAGCCGGGCGATGTGAGGGTGGGACAGGCGGGCCAGGATCTCGCCTTCGCGCGCGAAGCGACCCGCGTCACCACGCCCGAACAGGCCGGCCATCAGGAACTTGACCGCGACCTGGCCCTCGAAACGACCGTCGGCGCGCCGCGCCAGCCAGACTGTGCCCATGCCGCCCTGCCCCAGCTGGCGCTCCAGCAGATAGGGGCCGATGGCCTGGCCGGCCAGGTCGGGCGGCGGTGTGTCGTCGGGCACCGAGGCCAACGCCTCCTGCCATTGCGCCACGACGGGCTCGCTCAGGAAGCCCTGCTGCTGCAATTCCTCGGCGCGCGACAGCATGCGCCGCAGTTGCTCGGCAGCGTCGGCGTCCTCGCTCTGCAGCTGCTCCAGGCGAAGCTCGCGGGCGGCCGGAGGCAAGTCCAGCAGCTCGTCCAGCAAAGGGCTCAGGGCAAGCCAGCGTTGCCTGTCCATGGACTAGCCCGCCAGGCTCATGGACAGGAACAGGCGGGCCTTCTGCCAGTCGCGCTGCACGGTGCGTTCGGTCACGCCCAGAGCCGCGGCGATCTCTGGTTCCTTCAGGCCAGCGAAATAGCGCATCTCGACGACCTGGGCCAGGCGGGGCTCCACCTGGGCCAGCTCGTCCAGGGCCTCGTGCACGCGCAGCACGTCGGCGTCGCCATGGGGCAGTAGGTCGGCGACGGCGGTGTCCAGCGTCAGATGCAACTCGCCACCGCCACGGCGCTCGGCCCGCCGGGCGCGCACCAGATCGACAACAACCGAACGCATGGCCTGGGCGGCATAGGCCAGGAAGTGGCGCCGGTCCGGGAAATCAGTCCCTTGGGCGCCGGCCACGCGCATCCAGGCCTCGTGCACCAGGGCCGTCGTGTCGAGCAACGTCAGATGACCCGCGTCGCGCACATGCCGGCGCGCCAGGCGCTGCAGGTCGACGTAGAGCTGGGCCACCACCTGGTCGGCGGCGGCGCGGTCGCCTTGGCCGGCGGCCTGCAGCAATTGGGTGATGGCTTGCACCGGCCGCACTCTAACGGCTGGTAACGCCGGCGCAGGGGTTGGTTACGAGCCTGCTACCGGTAAGCGGCAACTTTTTTGCATCCCGATGTCGGGTTTGGCGGTCATCCCCCGTTTAAGAGGATGAGGAGCGATGTCCAAGCCAAGCCAGGGAGCCGGCAAAAGCCGCGGGCCGCCCATTCATTGCTCCTCACCCCGCTGTGAAACGGCCAGGTGGCCGCCAGCGCCGTCCAATCCAACGCGTGATGCCATGCTCCAATCCCAGCTCGCCGACGACCCTCCCCCGCCCGATCGCGCCGGCACGTTCACGCAGGTGCCCAAGGTGGACTCGCTCGGCGCATTCGGCCTGCGCGTGTCGCGCCAGTTCGCGCAGTGCCGCCGCAAGGGAGAGCAGCTGGCCTTGTTGTGGCTGCAGGTCGAGTTGCTGGCACGGCCTGACGGCACCCTGAGCCCTGCCGAGCGCGACAACCTGATCCAGACCGTGAGCCTGCGCCTGCGCAACCGTGTACGCAGCGCGGACGAGGTCGTGCACATGGGAGAGCACTGCTTTGCCGTGCTGCTGGTAGCGGCCGGCGCGCCCGAGGCTGAGCTCGTCGAGGAGCGGCTGCGGCAGGCTCTCAGAGGCGCCTATGGCGTCGACGGCCGGCTGATGCAGGTGGGTGTGCGCCTGGGCACCGCCGTGTTCCCGCAGGCCGGGCGCAACGGCGCCGAGCTGGCGGAAGCGGCGCGGGCGAACCTGCCGGCGGCTGGGGGCGACTGAGCAGCGCTCCTCACACTTCCAGCCACTCCTTGCGGATGTAGGCATTGGCGCGCAGATCCGCCGGCGAGCCTTCGAAGACGATGCGGCCGTGGCCCATCACGTAGCAGCGCTCGGAGATCTCCATCGCGATGGCCAGCTTCTGCTCGACCAGCAGCACGGCGATGCCGCGGTTCTTCAGCTCCTTGAGGTACTCGGCCACCAGTTCGACGATCTTGGGTGCCAGGCCTTCGGTGGGCTCGTCGATCATGATGAGGTCGGGGTCACCCATCAGCGTGCGGCAGAGTGTCAGCATCTGCTGCTCGCCGCCGGACAGCACGCCGGCCTCGGTATGCTGGCGCTCGCGCAGCCGCGGGAACATCTTGTACATGTCCTCGAAGCCCCAGCGCGGGTTCTTGGCTTTGGACTTCTGCCCCAGCATCAGGTTCTGGTGCACGGTCAACTTGGGGAAGATGTCGCGGTTCTCGGGCACGTAACCCAGGCCCATGTGAGCGATCTCGTAGGCCTTGCGGCCGACCAGCTCCTGGTCGCCCCACATGACCGAGCCCTTGACGTCGACCTGGCCCATGATGGTCTTGACCGTCGTGGAGCGGCCAGCGCCATTGCGACCCAGCAGGCTGACGATCTCRCCCGGCTTGACCTCCATGCTGACGCCATGCAGCACATGGCTCTTGCCGTAGAAGGCGTGGACGTTGTCCAGCTTGAGGATTCTTCCTTGCGTCATGCTGCCGCCGCCTGTGTTTCCGCGAGCACCGAGCCCAGATAGGCTTCCTGCACGCGTGCGTTCGCGCGCACGGCCTCGGGCGTGTCAAAGGCAATGACCTCGCCATAGACCAGCACGGCGATCTTGTCCGCCAGGCCGAAGACGACGCCCATGTCGTGCTCCACGGTCAGCAGGGTCTTGCCAACGGTGACGTCGCGGATCAGCTGGATGAAGCGCTTGGTCTCGCTCTTGCTCATGCCGGCCGTGGGTTCGTCCAGCAGGATGACGCTGGAGCCGCCGGCGATGGTGATGCCGATCTCCAGTGCCCGCGCCTCGGCATAGGTGAGGTTCATGGCCAGCACGTCGCGCTTGCGGTCGAGCTTGATCATCTCGAGGATCTGCTCGGTGCGATCGTTGGCGTCCTCGAGGTCGGCGAGGAACTTCCAGAAGGCGTAGCGGTGGCCCAGGCTCCACAGCACGGCGCAGCGGATGTTCTCGAACACCGACAGCCGCGTGAACAGGTTGGAGACCTGGAAGCTGCGCGACAGGCCCAGGCGGTTGATCTCGTAGGGCTTCTTGCCGTCGATGCGCTGGCCATGCAGATGGATCTCGCCCGAGGTCGGCGCGAAGCGGCCGCTGATCAGGTTGAACAGCGTGCTCTTGCCGGCGCCGTTGGGGCCGATGATGGCCACGCGCTCGCCGGCCTGCACGGCCAGGTTGGCGCCGCGGATGATCTCGCTCTTGCCGAAGCTCTTGCGCAGGTCGCGCAGTTCGAGGGCGTAGGCCGTGCTCACAGGGCTTCCCTCCGCTTGATTTCTTTTTCGATGTCTTCCTGGATCTCACCCCACTCGTGCACATAGTGGCGGCGCACCARCTCGAAAAGACCCGCACCGACGACGATGAGGAAGCCGGCACCGAACCAGGCATCCAGCGTGCCGCTGTTCAGCGTCGCGCCCATGAAGCGCAGCTCGGGACCCAGGGCCTCGTTGAGCTGGCGGTGGTAGAGCATCTCGATCATGGTCGCCGCGCCGACCAGCGCTGCGAGGGCCGTGCCGGCCAGGGCGAGATACGAGGTCCAGAGCTTCTTCAACTTGCCGAAGGCCGCCACGCGCAGGTTCATCAGGATGAGGCTGGCAAAGCCGCCCGGGGCATACATGACCATGAACAGGAAGATCAGGCCCAGGTAGAGCAGCCAGGCCTTGGTCAGCTCCGACAACAGCACGCCGCAGATGACCATCAGCACGGCGCCGATGATGGGACCGAAGAAGAAGGTCGCGCCGCCCAGGAAGGTGAACAGAAGGAAGGCCCCCGAGCGCGCCGCGTGCAGCACGTCGCTGCCATTGACGATCTCGGCGTTGATCGCCCCCAGGCCGCCCGCGACGCCAGCAAAGAAGCCCGAGATGGCGAAGGCCATGAAGCGCACCCAATGGGTGTCGTAGCCGACGAATTCGACACGCTCGGGGTTGTCGCGCACGGCGTTCAGCATGCGGCCCAGCGGCGTGCGCGTCAGCGCGAACATGGCCGCCGTGCAGATGAAGCAGTAGACGGCGACGAGGTAGTAGACCTGGATCTGCGGGCCGAAGCTGATGCCCATGAAGGGCTTGCCGATGACGCGGTTGCTGGACACGCCGCCCTCGCCGCCCGAGAACTCAGGCAGCATCAGCGTCAGCGCGAACACCAGTTCGCCAATGCCCAGCGTGATCATCGCGAACGGCGTGCCGGCCTTCTTCGTCGACACGTAGCCCAGCAGCGCCGCGCAGACCAGGCCCGCGAAGCCGCCCACCAGCGGGATCAGGCTGACGGGAATGCCCAGCGTGCCGGCACCGGCCATGTTCAGCGCATGGATGGCGAGGAAGGCGCCCATGCCGCTGTAGACAGCGTGGCCGAAGCTCAGCATGCCGCCTTGGCCCAGCAGGATGTTGTAGGCCAGGCAGGCGATGACGCCGATGCCCATCTGCGTCAGCATGGTCTGCGCCAGGCCCGTCGTCCAGATGCGCGGGGCGACGAAGAGGATGAGGGCGAAGAAACCCCAGACGAACCAGCGCCCGACGTTGTGGGGCTTGAAATGGAAATCCTTGGACTTGCTCATCGGATCAGTCTTCCCGCGTGCCCAGCAGGCCCTTGGGCCGGAAGATCAGGATCAGCACCATCAGCAGATAGGGCAGGATGGGGGCGACCTCGGCCATCGTCAGGCGCAGCAGCGGGTAGCCCGGCGTGGCCTGGGTGATGGTGAAGCCCAGGCTGCCGAGCAGCGTGGCGAGGGAGCCGTTGATCGTCAAGGGCAGCGTCTGCAACAGACCCACGACGATGGAGCCGACGAAGGCGCCGGCCAGCGAGCCGATGCCGCCGACGACCACGACGACGAAGATGATGGCGCCGATGAACGCCGCCATGTTGGGCTCGGTCACGAAGGTGATGCCGCCGATGACGCCGGCCAGGCCTGCCAGCGCGCAACCGCTGCCAAACACCAGCATCAGTACGCGCGGCACGTTGTGGCCGAGCGCCTCGACCATCTCTGGGTGCGTCAGCGAGGCCTGGATGATCAGCCCGACGCGGGTGCGCGTCAGCAGCAGCCACAGCGCCAGCAGCATCAGCAGGGCCACCAACATCATGAAGGCCTTGGTGGCCGGGAAGGTCGAGCAGTTGGCCACCGCGCAGACCTCGGGCGAGGCCTTGCCCAGCACCAGCGACATGCCCTCCTGGGCGCGCGAAACGATGGTCAGGGCCGACCCCTCCAGCAGCGCCGGCGGCGTGRACGTCACTGCGGTACGGCCCCAGATCAACTGCACCAGCTCCAGCACCACATAGGACAGGCCGAAGGTGATCAGCAGCTCGGGCACATGGCCGAACTTGTGCACGCGCCGCAGCGCCAGCCTCTCGAAGCCCGCCCCCAGCACGCCAACGGCCAGCGGCGCGAACAGCAGCGCCGGCCAGAAGCCCATGATGCCCACCAGCGAATAGGCGATGTAGGCGCCCACCATGTAGAAGCTGGCGTGGGCAAAGTTCAGCACGCCCATCATGCTGAAGATCAGCGTCAGGCCCGAGCTCAGCATGAAGAGCAGCAGGCCGGACGACAGGCCGTTCAGCAGATTGATGAAGACTTGATCCAAGGCGGTGGCCGGCAAAGTCAGGAGGATCGCGCCGCCGCTCGCGAGCGGGGCGCGGTCGAGTCAGGCACCCAGGGGCTCAGGGCCTCTTCATTTGGCAGGACGTCGGCGTCGACGACACGTAGCTGTCGTACATCTTCACCGGCGCCAGCGTCATGCCGGTCTTCTCGGGGCTGTAGGGGTACTTGGCGTCGGCCTTCTGCCAGACCGAGATGAACAGCGGCTGCTGCAGCTGGTGGTCGGTCTTGCGCATCGTCACTTCACCATTGAAGCTCTTGACTGTCAGACCTTCCATCGCCGCGGCCACCTTGACCGGGTCGGTCGACTTGGCGTTGGCCATGGCCTGGCTCAGCAGCGAGTAGATGTGCTGCACGCTGAGCGTGTACATGTCGTCGTTGAACTTCTTGTTGTATTCCTCGGCGTCCTTCTGCGCCTGGCCGCCCAGGTTGTAATGGCTGTAGGCCACCTGGAAGACGCGGCCCGCGCCGCCGGTGCCCAGTGCCGTCGGCGTGCCGGTCACACCGGTGTAGTAGGTGAAGAACTTGCCGTTGTAGCCGGCCTCGTTGGCGGCCTTGACGAGYAGGGCCAGGTCCGAGCCCCAGTTACCGGTGATGACGGTGTCGGCACCGCTGGCCTTGATCTTGGCGACATAGGGGGCGAAATCGCGCACCTGGGCCAGCGGGTGCAGGTCCTCGCCGACGATCTGCAYGTCGGGGCGCTTGCGGGCCAACATCTCCTTGGCGTATTTGGCGACCTGGTGGC
>NZ_JBFUMO010000156.1:0-11179 GCF_054049355.1 Roseateles sp. P5_E11
GAACTGGAAATACTTCGACGACACCACGCCCTGGAACCAGGGCCAGGTGGGCTGGTACGTGACGCGAGTCAAGGATGTGAACCAGGCCGACCGCGTGCTCAAGGCCATCGACGAGATCTCGGCCAACTCCGACCACGAGACGCGCACCCAGACCGAGGCAGCCGCCATGTCCAGCTGGATGAAGCAGGTGGCCGACATCAACCTCATCGTCACCTCCATCATGGGTGCGGTGTTCTTCACGCTGCTGCTGCTGGCCGGCAACACCATGATGCAGGCCGTGCGTGAACGCACCGGCGAGATCGCGGTGCTGAAGACCCTGGGCTTCTCGGGTGAGAGCGTGCTTTCGATGGTGCTGGCTGAGTCGGTGCTGCTGCTGCTGATCGGCGGCACGGCCGGCCTGGGGCTGGCCAGCGTCATCGGCCCCATCGTCAGCCAAGGCAGCGGCGGCGCACTCAACCTGCCCGCGGCCGGGGTGGACAGCTGGATGATCGGCGTCGGCCTGGCCCTGCTGTTCGGCTTGGCCGTCGGCGCGTTGCCGGCGTTGCGCGCCATGCGTATCAACATCACCGATGCACTGGCCGGGAGGGCATGAGCATGAAATTCCTGAAGAACTTCGGCCTCATCCTCCTCACCGTCCTGATGCTGGCCGCGTGGATCCTCATGCCTTGGTATGGCGCCCTCGCGCTGGCCGCGCTGCTGGCGCTGTGGATGCTGCTCTTTCGCAGCGGCGCGCAGGCGCTCTCGGTCACTTCGGTGGGTATCAGCACACTGACGCAGCGGCTGGGCTCCTCGGCCGTCATCGTCGTCGGCATTGCCGGCGTGGTGGGTGTGCTCGTGTCGCTGCTGGCCATGGCCGAGGGCTATGCGCAGACCCTGCGCAACTCGGGCAGCCTGGACACCGCCATCGTCATGCGCGGCGCATCCGCCAACGAGGTGTCGTCGTCGCTGACGCGGGAGGACGTCGTGCAGATCGGGCAGGCGCCTGGGGTGTCCCGCAACGCCAAGGGCGAGCCCATCCTCTCGGCCGAAACCGTGGTGGCGGCCAACCTGCCGGTCAAGGGCGGCAAGGCCGGCGACCAGGGCAGCGCCCAGGTGCGCGGCATCAGCGAGGCCGCCTTTACCGTGCGGCCCAATGTCAAGATCGTCGAGGGCAAGGTTTTCCAGCCGGGCCTGCGGGAACTGGTCGTCGGTAAGGGCGCAGTGCGGCAGTTCGACGGGCTCACGGTGGGCGCCACGTTGAAGCTCGGCAACCAGCCCTGGACCGTCGTCGGCATCTTCGCCTCAGGCGACGCGATGGAGTCCGAACTGTGGGGCGACGCCACGATGGTCAACGACGCCTACCGCCGTGGCAACGGTGCCAACTCGGCCACGGTGAAACTGGACAGCCCGGCGGCGATCAAGGCCTTCAGCGAATCGCTGGAGAACAACCCGCAGCTCAAGGTCAAGGCCACCACGACGGTGGAGTTCTTCGCCAAGCAGAGCGAGCAGATGACCAAGATCCTGCGCATCATCGGCATCGTGGTTGGCTCCATCATGGCCGTGGGCGCGGTGTTCGGCGCGCTGAACACCATGTTCGCCGCCGTGGCCGCACGGGCCCGCGAGATCGCCACGCTGCGGGCCATCGGCTTTCGCGGCTTGCCGGTCGTTGTCGCCGTGATGCTGGAGACAACGTTGCTGGCCTTGATCGGCGGCCTCATCGGCGGCGGCATCGCCTGGCTGATCTTCAACGGCTACGAGGCCTCCACGATGGCGGCCGGCTCGGTCGGCAAGCTCAGCTTCAACCTGGCCGTGTCGCCGGGACTGCTGTGGGAGGGCATCAAGTGGGCCTTGGCCATCGGCTTCGTGGGTGGCCTGTTCCCTGCGGTGCGGGCGGCTTCGCTGCCTGTGACGACGGCGTTGCGCGAGGCCTAACTGAATGCTGACAGCAGACGCTCCAGCGCCACCATGAACGGCGTCTGCATCAGCGGCAGGGTGGCCACCATGCCGATCAGGCCGATGCTGACGGTCAGCGGGAAGCCGACCGAGAAGACACCGATCTGAGGCGCTACGCGCGAGATCACGCCGAGCACGAGGTTGACGAACATCAGCATCGTGATCAGCGGCAGCGCGATCCACAGGCCGATGCTGAAGATCTCCGCCCCCCATTGCTGGGGCGTGGCCACGCGCAGGAAGGCGAAGGGCTCGCCTCCTACCGGGAAGGCGTGGAAGCTCTGGATCAGTGCGTTGATCAGCAGCAGATGGCCGTTGATGGCGATGAACAGGAAGGCCACCATGCTGCCGAAGAAGCGTGCGCTGGCGGTGCCCTGAGCGCCGGTGCTGGGGTCGAAGAAGCCGGCGAAGTTCAGGCCCATTTGCAGGCCGATGATTTCGCCGGCGAACTCCAGCGCCGCGAAGACGATGCGCACCGCAAAGCCCATGGACAGGCCGATCAGCAGCTGCTGGGCGACCAGCAGCGTCAGCGCGGGCAGCGAGTCCAGCGGCGTGACCGGCATCGCCGGCAGTGAGGGCTGGGAGGCGACCGAGATGAAGAGGGCCAGGCCCACGCGCAGGCGCAGCGGCACATTGCGCTGGCTGAAGGTGGGCATGCCGGCGAACAGGGCCAGTGTGCGGATGAAGGGCCAGAGCAGCGGGTTCAGCCAGGCGAGGAGTTGAGCTTCGGTGACGGAGAACATTGGGTTGTTGTTGCTCCGTTCAGGGCCTGTCGCTTGGGCACCAGCTCATGGCGTCAGCTATCCCACCACATTCGGAATCGTCATCAACGTCCTTTGGATGTACTCGACGAGCGTCGTCATCATCCACGGCCCCGCAACGGCCAGCGTCAGCACCGTGGCGATGACCTTGGGCACGAAGGACAGCGTCGCCTCGTTGATCTGCGTGGCTGCCTGGATCACGCTGACGACGACGCCGACGAGCAGCACGACGATGAGCACCGGTGCGGCGACCAGCATCATCATGTAGAGGCCCTGCTGGCCAAAGGTGAAGACTTGTTGAGCATCCATGGTCAGGTCACAAAGGAAGCGGCAAGAGAACCGAGAAGCAAATTCCAGCCGTCCGCCAAGACGAACAGCATCAGCTTGAAGGGCAGGGCGACGAGCACGGGCGACAGCATCATCATGCCCAGGCTCATCAGTACGCTCGCCACGATCATGTCGATGACGAGGAAGGGGATGAAGATCAGGAAGGCGATCTGGAAGGCGCTCTTCAGCTCGCTGGTCACGAAGGCCGGCACCAGCACCTTGAAGGGCACGTCCTCGGCCTTGACGCTGGCATCCAGCTTGGCCAGGCGCGAGAACAGGGCCACGTCGGCCTGGCGCGTCTGCTTGAGCATGAAGCCGCGCATCGGCACCTCGGCGCGCTTCAAGGCCTCGTCGAACTGGATGGTGCCGGCGCTGTAGGGCTGCCAGGCCTCGGCGTAGACCTTGTCCAGCGTCGGGCTCATGACGAAGAAAGTCAGGAAGAGCGACAGGCCGACGATGACCTGGTTGGGCGGCGCGGCCTGCGTGCCCAGCGCCTGGCGCATCAGGCTCAGCACGATGGCGATGCGCGTGAAGGCCGTCATCATCAGGATGACTGCGGGCAGGAAGCCCAGGGCGGTGAAGAACAGCAGCGTCTGGATCGGCACCGAGTAGCTGCCGCCCGCACCCTGCCCAATCAGCAGCGGCACCGAGGCCGGCGGCGTTTGGCCTTGTTGAGCGAAGGCAGCGCCTGCGGCGAATATCAGCGCGATCGCCAACGCGGGTCGAGCGCCGGGCCGCCCCAAGCCGGCCCGCGGGCGATGTGCTTGCGGCTCAATGCTGCAAGCATCGCCGTCCCCGCGGGGGACCGACCAGACTCGCTCGCGTTCAGCGACGCGAGGATGGGCGAGGGGCGTCATTTCATGCATCGCCGCGCTCCTTGCTCAGCAGCTTGGCGAAGCTCGCCGGCGGGACGGGCTCGGCCTGGGGCGGCATCACATGCAGCGTCGTGATGTTCTGGGCGGTGGCGCCCAGAACCAGCCAGCGGCGGTCATCGCCCTGGCCGACCTCGACGACGAGGATGCGCTGGTTCGGCGCCGTGGGCAGTTGCGCCACGACACGCAGCACGCCGACAGCCGCCGCGCCACCCAGCGGCGTGCGCTTGAGCAGCCACAGCGCGACCGGGATCAGCGCGACGATGCCGAGGAACCAGAGAAAGGGGAGCAGGCCGGAAGCATTCATGCCTCGGCATTCTGCGGACGGACTTGAGCTGCCGAACCCCCTAAATGGCCCGGCAAACCCTTGGTTGTCCGAAGACCATGCCTCGGGCGTGGTCTCAAGCGGCCTTGGACAGGCGGCGCATGCGCTCGGAAGGCGTGACGATGTCTGTCAGCCGGATGCCGAACTTGTCGTTCACGACCACCACCTCGCCCTGGGCGATCAGGTAGCCGTTGACCAGCACGTCCATCGGCTCGCCGGCCAGCGCGTCCAGCTCCACGACYGAGCCCTGAGCCAGTTGCAGGATGTTCTTGATCGGGATGCGGGTGCGGCCCAGTTCAACGGTCAGCTGGACGGGGATGTCCAGGATCATGTTGATGTCATTGCCCGGACCCGCGCCGCTGGTCGGCGTGAAGTTGGCGAAGCTGGGCGTGGAAACCTGCTCCGGCACCTCGGTAACGACCTCGGTCGCGGTGGAGGGGGCGGGCGCGGCCTCGGCCAGCGCCGCGGCCCACTCGGCCGCCATCGCGTCTTGTTCTTCTTGGCTGGGTGAATCAGGGCTCATGTTTGGCTCCCAACCAGCTCTCTTGAGGGCCGGTCAGCATCTTGTCGATCTTGAGGGCATAACGCCCGTTGGACGTGCCGTAGTGGCAGTCGAAGACGGGCACGCCGTCCACCTTGGTCTGGATCATGGGGTCCAGGTCCAGTTCGATGAAATCGCCCGGCTTGAAGGCCAGCAATTGCTCGACGGTGGCCGGCGCCGTGCCCAGCTCCGCCACCAGTTCAACTTCGGCCGATTGGATCTGGGTCTTGAGCAGATTGATCCAGCGCCGGTCCGGCTCGGAGGAGTCGCCGACCGTCGTCGAATACAGCACGTCGCGGATGGGTTCCAGCGTCGAGTAGGGGATGCAGAAATAGATGGTGCCGCTGGTCTCGCCGATTTCCAGCGTGAAGGACGTCGACACGACGATCTCGCTGGGCGTGGCGATGGTGGCGAACTGGGGCTGCATCTCCGAGCGCTGGTATTCCAGCTCGAGCGGATAGATGCCCTTCCAGGCCTTGTGGTACTCGGCGAGGATGACCTCGACGATGCGGGTGATGACGCGCTGCTCGGTGGGCGAGAAGTCGCGGCCCTCGATGCGGGCGTGGAACTTGCCGATGCCGCCGAACAGGGAATCGATGACGGCGAACACCAGCGTCGGGTCGCAGACGATCAGCCCGCTGCCGCGCAGCGGCTTCACCGACACGATGTTGAAGTTGGTCGGGACGACGATCTCGCGCAGGAAGGCGCTGTACTTCTGCACCTTGATGCCGCCGATGGCGACTTCCGGGCTCTTGCGGATGAAGTTGAACAGGCCGACACGGATGTTGCGCGCGAACCGTTCGTTGATGATTTCCATCGTGGGCATGCGCCCACGAACGATGCGTTCCTGGCTGGCGAGGTTGTACTCGCGTATGCCGCCGACCTGCTCCTCTTCCTGCTCGAGCTTTTGGCTCTCGCCGGTGATGCCCTGGAGCAGTGCATCGACTTCGTCTTGGGAAAGGATCTGCTGATTCATTGCTGACCCAGGCTTACTGGACGATGAAGTTGGAGAACAGGACTTGCGTCACCGGGCTTTCGACGTGGGCCTTTTTCTTCTTTTTCTTCTTGGGCGCGTCGGCGGCTTCGTGCTCGTCGTCCTCATCGAGCTCGATCCCCATGGGGCGCACCGACTCGCGCATGATGTCCTTGGCGAGCTTGTCCTTGCCCTCGCGGGTCAAGAGCTCGGCGGCGGTCTTGTGCGCCAGCACCATCAGCACATTGCTGCGGATGGCAGGCATGTAGGCCTTGATCTGGTCGGCGAACTTCGGGTCTTCGACCTGCAGCGTGATGCCGATCTGGGCGAAGCGGTCCACGTCCTTGTCCGCCAGGTTGACCGTGAAGGGGTCCAGCGGCACGAAGGTGGGCGGGTGGTCGCTCTTGGCGTGGGCCTTGGGCTTGGCCGGGCTCTCGGCGGTGGCTTCGGCGCCGTCTTCACCGTCCTCGGCCACGGGCTTCTTCTTGAGCAGCATGACGGCCGCGCCGCCGCCCACCAGCACCAGCACCAGCACGGCGGCGAGGATGATGATGAGCTTCTTGCTGCCGCCCCCCTTGGGCGCGGCAGTTTCCGCAGCAGCCGGCGCAGTCGCCATGAGCACTCCTTGAGACGTCCATCGCCCAGGCCAGCCACTGCAGGCCGTGGGCACATGCGCTGGATTATTGACCCCGGGCCCGCCGGGCAAGCGCCGATTAGCTGGAGCGAGGTGTGCCTATTTCCGCTTCAGCTTCAGGCAAATGTGTCGAGCAGGCCGACGGCGCGCCGGGCGGGGGCTGCCGCGGTGCCGGCGGCGATGCGCCCGCCGCCGGTCGTTGTGCGCGAACTGCGGTCGTCACCGCTGTTGCCGGCGTCGGCATCGCTGCCCCTGGGATCCTTCTGATCCTGCTGGGTTTGCTGGAAGACGCCCCCTCCCGACAAGGTCAGTCCCTGGCTCTGCAGCGCGGCCGCCAGGTCGGGCAGGCTCTGCTCCAGCGCCTGGCGGGTTTCGGCCTGGGCGGCATGGAAGGAGACCTGGGCCTGGGAGCCGTCGATGACGATCTGCACCGCCACCGGGCCCATGTCGGCCGGGTTGAGCTGCAACTCGGCCTGCTGCACACCGTCCACTGCCAGCAGGCTGACGCGCGCGCCAAGCTCGGGCGCGAAGGCATTGCTGTGAACGGCGGCCTGCACCTGGCCACTGGCGCTGACCGGTGCGGTGTCGGCCGCGGCTGCCAGGGCCGGCATGGCCTGGGCGAGCACCGCGGCGAAGCTGGTGGGGAGGGCATCAGGCGAGGTGGCCGCGTGAGCCGTGCTGGCATCGCCGGAGGAGGCGGCTTGCAGGGCGTCACTGTGGATGGCCGCGCGTGCCGCCACCTTGTCGGCGGCAATGGCTTGTTCCACGCCCTTGGCGCGAGGCGCGACGTCCTGTGAGGTGGCGTCCGCCGGGCGGCGCTCGAAAGCTCCAGCCGAAGCGGCATCAGCGCCGGTACTGGCGCGGGCGGTTGATGGGCTGTCGTCGTCGGCCAGCCGGTTGATGCGGCCGCGGGCGACATGCTTGCCGCCAGGCGTGTCGTCTGCCGTGGCCTCGGCGCCCGGCAGCGCGGCCTGGGCGGCTGACGAAGCGGCCTGGGCGGGCAAGGCCGGCGGCGTCAGGCCGATGAGCTGGGTGAACTCGGCCAGGCCGGAGGTTTCAAGGTCTTGCGCGCCGTCGCCGTCGGTCGTGGCGACGGTGCTGTCATCGCCTGCCTCGCCGCTGACGGCTCCCTGCTCGGGTTTGGCCGAAGCTGCAGCGTCGGGCGTGCGGCCCGGCGCCGGCTTGGCGGGTGCAGGCGCGGCAGGGCGGCGGGTTGTGGCTGTGGCTGTGGCGGCAGCTGGCGCGGGCTCGTGGGTCGGCGACTCTGGCTCGCGCGGCACCGGATCGGCGTGGGCCGGCGGCGTCGGCAACCCAGGCTGGTCGTTCAGGAATTGCGCAAAGCTCGGCCCGCCGGCCGAACCGCTGCCGGGCAGGGCGGGGTGGGCGAGCTGAGAAGCTTGAACGGAGGGCAGGGCGGCCGGCTTGGGAGCGATGGTCTGCGAGGAGGCGAGCATGGTGGCGGCCTCCTCAGGCGTGCGCCATGCGCCGCAGGTGGGCGCGGGCGGCAAATTCGTCGGTGGCGCGCTGTTCGCTGCGCTGCACCGCTTTGGCGGCTTCGGCCTGGCGGCGGGCGATCAGCTGGCGCAAGGCGGCGACGCGCATCTCGGCCTGGCCGAGGGCCTCGCGGGCGCGCACCTGGCGCTGGTCGGCGTGGCTGGCGACGTGGCCCTGCGTGTCCACGGCCTGGTCGATGCGGCGGCCAAAGCTCTGGTAGCAGCCGACGATGTCCATGGTCGTGGCCTGGGCGAAGGATTGCGTCCAACGCTGCTGGTAGTCCTGACGGTAGCCGGACAGCTCGCCATGCTGGGCACGGGCGGCCTGGGCCTGGGTGCTGGCGGCATGCAAGGCCTGAGCGGCGGCGTCGCGCTCGTTCTCGGCGCGTTCCAGCAGCAGGCTCAGTGTGTCTTTGGCGGGTGCACTCATCTCAAACTCCAGCACAGCGCCCGGCGACCCCGACAGGGGGCCCGGCGCTCAGTCGATATCGGCGGCCCGACCCGAAAGGTTAGGCGCCTTGGACCACGGCCTGCAATTGGCTGACGCTGGCGTGAAGAAGTGCCGGGCTGTGCATGTCCTGTTGCAGCAGCCGCGTCATGTCGGCATGCAGGCGTACGGCCAGGTCCAGCTCGGGGTCGCTGCCCGGGGCATAGGCGCCAAGCTGGATCAGGTCGCGGGCCTTGTTGTATTTCGCCAGAAGCTGGCGGAATCGACGCGCGGAATCGACCTGGTTTTGGGGTGCAACACTGGTCATCACCCGGGAAATGGAGCGCTCGATGTCGATGGCCGGGTAGTGGCCGGCCTCGGCCAGGTCGCGCGACAGCACGATGTGGCCGTCCAGGATGCCCCGCGCCGCGTCGGCGATGGGGTCCTGCGGGTCGTCGCCCTCTGTCAGCACCGTGTAGAAGGCGGTGATGGAACCCTCGCCCGGCAGGCCGTTGCCGCTGCGCTCCACCAGCTGCGGCAGCTTGGCGAAGCAGCTCGGCGGGTAGCCCTTGGTGGCCGGCGGCTCGCCGATGGCCAGGGCAATCTCGCGCTGGGCCATCGCATAGCGGGTCAGCGAATCCATCAGCAGCAGCACATGGCGGCCCTGATCGCGGAAATGTTCCGCAATCGCCGTGGCGTAGTGCGCGCCCTGCATGCGCATCAGCGGCGGCGAATCGGCGGGTGCGGCGACGACGACGCTGCGCTGGCGGCCTTCAATGCCGAGGATGTCCTCGATGAATTCCTTGACTTCGCGGCCGCGCTCGCCGATCAGGCCGACGACGATGACATCGGCCTGGGTGTAGCGGGCCATCATGCCCAGCAGCACCGACTTGCCGACGCCAGTGCCGGCGAACAGCCCGAGGCGCTGGCCCCGGCCGACGGTCAGCAGTGCGTTGATGGCGCGAACGCCGGTGTCCAGCGGGATGCGCACCGGGTCGCGGTCCATCGCGTTGATGGGGCGCCGCACCATGGGTTCGTTGTGGATGTCGGCCAGCTCGCCGCCGCGGTCCAGCGGGTGGCCATGCGGGTCGACGACGCGGCCGAGCAGGCCGTCGCCCATCGGCAGGTGCAGGCCGCGATCCTCGCCACGGCGCCAGGGGTGCAAGGGCTGGCCGAGTTGGGGAGCGAGCGGCGGCAGGTGGCGCGGCACGACGGTGGCGCCGCTGGACAGGCCCTGGACCTCGTCGGTGGGCATCAGATAGGCGCGGTCCCCCGAGAAGCCGACGACCTCGGCATTCACTGGCGCCGAGCCGCGGCGCGGGCTGTTGCCGCTGCTGGGCATCTGGATGCGGCAGACCGAGCCCATCGGCACCTTGATGCCGGTGGCTTCCAGCACCAGGCCGGCCACGCGAACCAGCTTGCCGTGGGATTCCAGCGGCGCGGTGTTGGCCGTCAGCGTCTCAAGGTCGGCGAGATAGCGCTGCCAGCGATCCGTGCGCGCCGAAGTCATTCGTCCTCCGTGCGCCGGTCTTCCCAGATCGACTGCTGGCCGATGGCCGAGACGGCCTGTTGCCAGCGCGTGGCAATCGTCGCGTCGACGCTGGCGATATCGGCATCCACCTTGACGCCGCCGCGCGGCACCTCAGGATCGGGGATGAGCTGGGCCTCGCGGGCCTGCAACTCGTTGCCGGCGCCTTCCTGCACCAGGGGGTGGTCGTCGGGGTGGACACGCACGCGCACGTGGCGCGCCGACAACTGCAGGGCCTCGACGGCGTCGTGGGCCACACGGGCGATCAGCTCGGGGCGTTGCTCAAGCTCGCTGCGCACGACCTGGCGGGCCAGCTCGACGGCGATACGGGCGATGGACTGGGCCATCTCGTCTTCCAGCGAGCGCATCTCGGTATCAAAGCCCGTCACTAGCGTGCCGAGCTGCTTGCTCATCTGCTGCGCAAAGCTCTGCTTGAAGGCGTCCAGCGCGGCCATGCCATCGCGGTAGCCGTCCTGATAGCCGCTCTGGCGCGCGGCGTGTAGCAGTTCCTGCGCGCTGGGTTCGGGCGGGGGCGGYGGCTCTACCGGTGCGGCGGCGGTGGGTGTGGCCGGCGGGTTGCCGGGGCGCATCGGCGCGAAGGGCGAGGGTGCGGCGTTGCCCAGGTTGTCGAGGTTCCAGGCCTTGGCGCCCTGGAGTTCCTCGCCGGGGATGAAGCGGGCATAACTGCCACGCCGATCAGTCTCACGGCGATCGGGCGGCGGGACTTGCCGCGGGGGTTGGCGACCGGTGGCCATGTCAGTTGCTCCAATGTGCGTCGTTGCGCACCAGGGATTCTGCGGGCCGAGCGCAGGGCCGCTCCCAAGCCGGCCCGCCATGGCGATGTGCTTGCCGGTCAATCCGGCAAGCATCGCCGTCCCCTCGGGGGCTGAGGCCGGACACATTGCGCCCAGTGGGCGCGATGTGCCTGCCGAAGAGCTGCGGCACATGCCGCAGCGCGGTCTGCAAGACCGGCCAAGGTACTCCTTGGACGAGGGGCTTCATGATTAAACGAATTGGTCGTCGCCGCCGCCGACCAGGACGATTTGGCCCTCGTCGACGAGGCGGCGCACGATCTTGAGCATTTCCTTCTGCTCGGCCTCGACCTCGGACAGCCGCACCGGCCCGCGGGTCTCGAGGTCCTCGCGCAGCGTCTCGGCGGCGCGGGTGGACATGTTGCGGAAGATCTTTTCTCGCAGCTCGGCGCCGGCGCCCTTGAGTGCGACGATGAGTGCCTCGCTCTGCACTTCCTTGAGCACGGCCTGGATGCCCTTGTCCTCGATCTTGTTCAGATCGTCGAAGGTGAACATGTTGTCCATGATCTTCTGCGCCAGGTCGGAGTCGGCCTCGCGGATGTAGTCCAGCACCGAGG
>NZ_JBFUMO010000157.1:0-11136 GCF_054049355.1 Roseateles sp. P5_E11
TCTGGACGCTGCACCTCTGCTATTCGGAGGATGTCAGCGTCGACGCCATCACCATCCGCAACAACGACGGCGACGCACGCGGCCCGTCCACCGACGGCATCGACATCGACTCCTCCCGCCGCGTCACCATCCGCCGCGCCGACATCGCCGTCAACGACGACGCCCTGGTGCTGAAGGCCGGCCGCGACGCCGACGGCCTGCGCGTCGCGCGGCCCTGCGAAGACATCAGCATCAGCGACTGCATCGTCCGCGAGGGCGCCGCGGGCTTGACCTTCGGCAGCGAGACCTCGGGCGGTTTCCAGCGCATCACGGCGAGGCGCATCGAAGTGCATGCGCCGGTGCCGGTGGGCCTGCTGTTCAAGTCCGCACCCAGCCGCGGCGGCTTCATCGAGGGCGTGACGATCAGCGATCTCGTTCTGCACGAGGTACCCGCCGCGCTGCGCGTGACGATGAACTGGAACCCCGCCTTCAGCCGCGCCCGCATCCCCGCCGCCGAACGTGCCGGCGCACCCGCTCACTGGCTCAACCTCGCCACGCCGGTACCCGCTGAACGGGGTCGCGTCCGGGTGGACGGTGTGCGCATCGAGCGCCTCAAGGCGCGCGGCGCGGCAGTCGCCTTCGAGGTCGACGCCTATGCCGAGACGCCGCTGCGGGGCTTCCATTTCACGGGGCTGGATGTCGAGGCCCAACGCGGCGGCCATGTGCTGGACGCAGTGGACTGGCGCTTTGCGGACAGTCGCATGTCGCTTGGAGAGCCCATCGCCGTTGGCACAGACATCGAACTCGATGGCCTGAGCAGCGCCTGCTGGAGACATGATCCCGCCCTGCGCCGCCGCGACGTGTCGGCCCTGCCGATGGCGGAGCAGGACGTTCAATAAGAAGGAGACAAGCGATGAGCGACGAGACCCTGGCCTTCAAGATGCAGCTCAAGCCCGGCGTCGTGCCGGAGTACAAGCGCCGCCACGACGAGCTCTGGCCCGACCTGGCCGCGGCCCTGCGCGAAGCCGGCATCCATGACTACTGGATCTTCCTGGACGAAGCCACGCTGTCCCTCTTTGCCGTGCTCAAGCGCAAGCCAGGCACCGCCTTCGACGCCCTGCCCCAGCAGCCCGTCATGCGCCGCTGGTGGGACTACATGGCCGACCTGATGGAGGTCGAGCCCGACAACAAGCCGCGCCAGTGGCCGCTGCAGCCCCTCTTCCACTTCAATTGAAGGCAGGTCGTCATGCGCACCTGGATCACCCTCGCCCTGGCCTGGGCCCTCGCCCTACCGACGCTCGCCGCCGACTCGCTGCGCCCATCCCTGCTGCTGACGGCCCGCGCCGCCGACCAGGATCTGTCGGGCCGCTGGACCTATTCCAAGGACCTCTACCGGACGGGATTCACCGACATCAACGGCTGGCCCGCCAAGCCGCGCATGCAGCGCTTTCGGGATGTCGACGTGGCCGCGTCCGAGGCCAAGGGCGGCGCGGGCTTCTTCGAATACGACCTCGACCGCGCGCCGGCAATGGAGCTCCCCGGCGCCTGGAACTCCGCCGTTCCCGAGCTGCGCTACTTCGACGGACTGATGTGGTTCCAGCGCCGCTTCGATGCCCCCGTCAAGCCGGGTCGGCGCAGCTTCCTGCGCTTCGAGGCCGTGAACTACCGCAGCACCATCTTCCTGAATGGCCAGGAGGTCGGCAAGCATGAAGGCGGCTTCACACCCTTTGTCGTCGAGGTCACGCAGGCCCTGCGCGAGACCGGCAACCGCCTGGTCGTCGGCGTCGATTCCAAGCACGACGCCCAGACCATTCCGGCCGAGATCACCGACTGGGATCTGTATGGCGGCATCACGCGGCCGGTCAAGCTGTTCCAGACGCCCGCCACCTTCATCGACGACGCCACGCTGCGCCTGACCGAGGCCGGCCGCATCGTCGGCAGCCTGCAGCTCAACGGCCCGCAGCCGGCCAACCAGGCCGTGAGCCTGCGCATCGCCGCGTTGAACCTCACGCTGGCGGCCCGCACCGACGCGAACGGCGAAGCCCGCTTCGACACTGCCGCGCCGGCGGGGCTCAAGCGCTGGTCGCCCGAGTCGCCCACGCTCTACGACGTGGATTTCGAGGCTGGCGGTGACCGGGTTCGCGACCGCATGGGCTTTCGGACCATCGCCGTGCGCGGCAGCGACATCCTTTTGAACGGCCAGCCCATCACGCTGCGCGGCATCTCCATCCACGAGGAGGAGATCGGCCCCAACCCGGCTCGCCGCATTGACGAAGCCGCCGCGCGCCGCCTGCTCGGCGAGGTGAAGAATGGCCTGCACGGCAACTACGTGCGCCTGTCCCACTACCCCCACAACGAGACCATGCTGCGCGTGGCCGACGAGATCGGCCTGCTGGTCTGGAGCGAGATCCCCGTCTACTGGAGCATCGACTGGGATACGCCCGCCGTGCTGGACAAGGCCCGCCGCATGCAGGCCGAGACCATCTACCGCGACCGCAACCGCGCGGCGTTGATCCTGTGGAGCATTGGCAACGAGACGCCGGTGGCCGAGAACCGCACGCGCTTCCACACCGCCCTGGCCGAGACCGTGCGCGCTCTGGACGCCAGCCGCCTTGTCAGCGCGGCCCTGCTCGTCGAGCGCAAAGGTGACACCATCCATATCGCCGACCCGCTGCTGTCGCAACTCGACGTCATCGCCGTCAACACCTATGCCGGTTGGTATGGCGACGACACGCTGGACACGGTGCGCCGGCTGCGCTGGGATGTGCCTGCGGACAAGCCGCTACTGTTCTCCGAGTTCGGTGCGGACGCTTTCGCGGGCTTTCGCGACCCAGCCTTGAGACCGAAGTTCTCCGAGGACTACCAGGCCGACTACTACCGCGCCACGCTGGCGATGGCCGCCAAGGTGCCCACGCTGCGTGGCCTGTCACCTTGGGTGTTGAAGGACTTCCGCTCGCCGCGCCGCGAGCACCCGRTCTACCAGAACGGCTGGAACCGCAAGGGCCTGATCTCCGAGACCGGGCAGCGCAAGCTGGCGTTTGAGGTCCTGGCCGAGCATTACAAGGCGCAGGCGAAATGAAGCGATGGCTGGCCGCTCTCGCCTTGGCAGCGGCGGCACTGTCGGCCCAAGCCGCCCGCGAAACCTACAACTTCAACCCCGGCTGGCGCTTGCATGTCGGCGACGCGCCGGGCGCCGAAAGCACGACATTCGACGACGCCAGCTGGAAGCCCGTCACCCTGCCCCGCGCCTGGAATGAAGACGACGCCTTCGCCAAGGACATCGTCGACCACAGCACCGGCATCGCCTGGTACCGCAAGCGCTTCACGCTGCCCGCCGACGTCGCCACCCGCAAGGTCTTCATCGAGTTCGAAGGCGCCCGCCAGGCCGCCGAGGTCTGGGTCAACGGCCAGCGCATCGGCCTGCATGAGAACGGCGTCACCGCCTTCGGCTTCGACCTGAGCCAGGCCGTGAAACCCGGCGACAACCTCATCGCAGTGCGCACCGACAACCGCTGGGACTACCGCGAGCAGGCGACCAACCAGCGCTATCAGTGGGCTGACCGCAACTTCAACGCCAACTACGGTGGCCTGCCCAAGAACCTGCGGCTGCACCTCACCGACAGGCTCTACCAGACGCTGCCACTGCTCTCCAACCTCGGCACGACCGGCGTCTACATCTATGCCAAGGATTTCGACCAGAAGGCCGGCCGCGCGACCATCACGGCCGAAGCCCAGGTGCGCAACGAGCACGGCCGGCCGCGCCGCTTTGGTTATGAGGTGACGCTGCGCGAGCCGGGCGGCCGCGTCATCGCGACGTTCAGGGCGCCCACCCAAACCATTCCCGCCGGCGCCACCGCCACCGTCAGCGCCAAGGCGCTCGTGACCGGCCTGCAGTTCTGGAGCTGGGGCCACGGCGCCCTCTACGACGTGGAGACGACGCTTAGCACCGATGGCAAGCCCGTTGACCGTGTCGTCACGCGCACGGGCTTTCGCCAGACCGAGTTCACGCAAGGCATGGTCAAGCTCAACGGCCGTGTCATCCAGCTCAAAGGCTACGCCCAGCGCACCAGCAACGAGTGGCCGGCCATTGGACTCTCCGTACCCGCCTGGCTCAGCGACTACAGCAACGGCCAGATGCTGACCAGCAATGCCAACTTCGTGCGCTGGATGCACACGGCGCCGTGGAAGCAGGACGTGGAATCGCTGGACCGGCTCGGCTTGATGCAGGCCATGCCGGCGGGTGACTCCGAGGCTGACGTGACCGGCCGGCGCTGGGAGCAGCGCATGGAGGCCATGCGCGACGCCATCGTCTATTTCCGCAACAGCCCGAGCATCCTCATGTACGAGTCGGGCAACCGCGGCATCAGTGCCGAGCACATGCGCGAGGTGGCCGCACTGCGAGACCGTCTCGACCCGCACGGTGGCCGCGCCGCCGGCAGCCGCGAGATGCTGTCCCACGCCCTGCAAGACGTGGCCGAGTACGGCGGCGAAATGCTCTACGTCAACAAGAGCGCGCGACGGCCGATGTGGGCCATGGAGTATTCGCGCGACGAGGGTGCGCGCAAGTTCTGGGACGAGCTCTCGCCGCCTTTTCACCGCGACGGCGACGGCCCCGAGCACAAGGGCCAAAGCGCTGCGGCCTACAACCGCAACCAGGATTCCCACGCACTGGAAGACGTGCGCCGCTGGGTGGACTTCTGGCGCGAGCRCCCGGGCACCGGCACGCGCGTGTCGTCGGGCGGCGTCAACATCATCTTCAGCGACAGCAACAGCCACCACCGCGGCGCTGAGAACTACCGCCGCAGCGGCGAGGTGGATGCGATGCGCATTCCGAAGGAGGGCTTCTTCGCTCACCAGGTGATGTGGGACGGCTGGGTGGATGTGGAGAAGCCGCGCGTCCATCTGTTGGGCCATTGGAACTACGCGCCGGGCACGGTCAAGACGGTCACCGTCATCTCCAGCGCGCAGCGCGTGCAGCTGACGCTGAACGGCAAGGTCATCGGCACGGCCGAGGCCGCCGAACCCTTTGTCTTCCGCTTCGACAGCGTGCGCTTCGAACCCGGCGAACTGCGTGCCGTGGGCTTGGACAAGGACGGCAACACCGTCTGCGAGGACGTGCGCGTCACCGCCGGCGCGCCCGCCGCGCTGAAGCTGGCGGCTCGGACGCACCCGCAAGGCCTGCAGGCCGATGGCGCCGACCTGGCGCTGGTGCAGGTCGAAGTGGTGGACGCTGCCGGCAGACGCAACCCCATCGCGCTGGACACGGTGAGGTTCACGCTGGACGGCCCAGCCGAATGGCGCGGCGGCATTGCGCAGGGGCCGGGCAACTTCGTGCTGGCGCGCGAGCTGCCGGTGGAAGGCGGCGTCAACCGCGTGCTGGTGCGCAGCACGACCGACGCGGGCGTCATCCGGCTGCGCGCCGAGGCGCCCGGCCTGGCTCCGGCCACGCTGGAACTGCGTTCGCAGCCCGTGCCTGTCATCGGCGGCTTGAGCACCCGCTTCCCTGCGGACGGCCTGGCGCCGCAATCCACACGGGGAACAACGCCGGCCACACCTTCCTTCACGGCAAGCCGCCTGGCCGTTGCCATCGCGTCTGTCGAGGCCGATAGCGGCATGCCGGCCCAGGCCATTGACGATGACGAATCAACCGCTTGGATCAGCGAAGCCGGCAAGGGCACCATCCGCTTCAAGCTGGCCGAGCCGGCCACGCTGAACGAGATCACGCTCAAGCTCGGCGGCTGGCGCGAGCGGCGCTACCCGCTGCGCGTCAGTGTCGACGGCACTGAGGTCTGGCGCGGCCTGACCGAGCGCAGCCTGGGCTATGTGACGCTGCCGCTCAAGCCCCAGCGCGGCCAGACGGTCGGCATCGAGCTGGCCGGTGAGGCCGAAGGCGGCACGGAAACGGCGAACACCGAAGTCGCCAACCAGAAAATCGTCGACACCGGCGCCAGCCGCCTCGGCCGCGGCGTGCTGTCCATCGTCGAGGCCGAGTTCTACCGCCTGCCCTGAACCATGTCTGCTGCAAACCTCACCCGCCGCCAGCTGCTGACCACTGCACTGCTCGCCACGGCCCTGCCCGCCGGCGCCCAGCCCACATCCTGGCCCAACCCGTTGGTCCCCCAGCGCGCCGACCCGCAGATCCTGCGCCACGGCGATTGGGTCTACCTGATGGCCACGGTGCCCGAATACGACCGCCTGGAGCTGCGCCGCGCGCGCAGCATCGCTGGCCTCGCCACTGCCGAGCCGAAAGTGATCTGGCGCCGGCACGAGCAGGGCCCGATGAGCCACCACATCTGGGCGCCCGAGCTGCACTTCATCGACAACCGCTGGTTCATCTACTTCAGCGCCGGTGAAGCGAAGGAGCCGTGGAAGATCCGTCTGTGGGTGCTCGAGAACGCGTCGCCCGACCCCATGCAGGGCGACTGGACCGAACGCGGCCAGATCAGGACGCAATGGGAGACCTTCACGCTGGACGCCACCGTCTTCGAGCATCGCGGCCAGCGCTACATGGCCTGGGCCCAGACCGACCCGGCGAAGAAGAACCACAGCACCGACATCTTCATCTCAAGCATGAAGAGCCCGACCGAACTGCAAGGCCCGCAGGTGCGGCTGAGCCAGCCCGACTACGCCTGGGAGAAGGTGCGCCACTTCGTCAACGAGGCGCCGGCCGTGCTCATCCACGGCGGCCGCGTCTTCATGACCTACTCGGCCGCCGGCACCGGCGCCGAGTACTGCCTGGGCCTGCTGTGGGCCGACGAGAACGCCGACCTGTTGGACGCGAAGAACTGGCGCAAGTCGCCCGGCCCGGTGTTCACCAGCAGCCCGGAGAACGGCATTTACGGCCCCGGCCACAACAGCTTCGTCACCGAGCCGGATGGCAGCGTGCTGAACGTCTTCCATGCCCGCAACTACCGCGACATCGTCGGCGACCCGCTGAAGGACACCGGTCGCGCCACCCGCGTACAGCCGCTGGCGTTCACGGCCGACGGCATGCCGGACTTCGGCCTGCCGCTGCCCGAGAAACGATGAACCTCATTGCTCTGTCAGCCGGCGCGCCGAATGTCTTTGACGGCGAATCGCCCGACCGCATCTGCCGCCGCCCGACGCGGGCCGAGCTGCACGCCTATCCGTCGCCCTCACCGGCGCGCGGCCGTGCCCTCGTCTATGCCGGCGGCGGCTACCTGCAGCTGATGCACGACAAGGAAGGTGTCGAGATCGCGCAATGGCTGAACACGCTGGGGCTGGACGCCCATGTGCTGGTGCATCGCCTGCCCGGTCAGGACGGCCAGCCCTTCGACATCGCGCTGCAGGACGGTCTGCTCGCGCTGGATCACCTCGCCACGCTGCCGCCGCTGCCGCTGCTGCACGTGGGCCTCTCCTCCGGCGGCCATCTGGCCGGCGTCATGGCCTGCCAGCGGGAATCGGCGGGCGCCGTCATCGCGTACGCTCCCCTCAACGCCAACCACCGTGACCACAAGTTCCCGCCCGGCAAACCCGACTTTCCGCCGCCCGAGAAGCAGGCCTTCTACGACGCCTGGCCCATCGGCATTGCCAGCCAGCCCCACGGCCTGCCGCGCTGCCCGGTGTTCCTGGCCTATGCGCTGCACGACCCCGTCGTGCCCGTCGCCCATGCACTCAACCTGATCGCCGCGGCCCAGCAACACCGGCTCGACGTCGAGGCCCATGTCTTCCCGCAGGCCGAACACGGCTTCGCGCTGCGGGAACTGGCCGGCACGCAGGATCAATGGCCAGCGCTGGCAGCCCGCTGGATGGGCGAGAAACTGGGCAACCCAAACTTCGCCTAACCTTGCGCGCTTGTCGGGGCAACAAAGCAAGCATGCTGCAAGAGATCAATACCTGGGCTGACTACCGTTCCAAGCTGCGCGAGTTCGACGCCGTGCTCGAACATGGCAAGGCGGTTTCCGCGGCCCTGACCGGCCAGCCCCTCTCGGCTGTGCATGTCAGCTATGGCGAACAGATCTTCGCCAAGCTGCTGTCCCACGGCATCGCCTTGCGCCGGCTGGCGCCTGACCCCACCCAGCAGCCGCCTCTCGATCTGTGGGATCTGCCGTCCATGAGCGCCCTGGCGCGCTGCGTCATCGAGGCCCATGACGCCTTTGAGTACATCGCGGGTCATCAAGTGCCGGACTCGGAACGCAGCTTCCGCATCCGGCTCTGGGAACTGCATGACGCCACGCGCCGCCTGAAGATCCTGGGCGGCATCGCTTCGACGGACCCGGCCATCAGCGGCATCCTGGCCGACGCGGCGCGGCTCCAGCTGGCGCTGGAAGCGCTCGAATACATGGCTTCGCTGCCGGCTGTGCCACAAGCGGAATTGCGCCTGCGACTGCGGCGCAGCGACCCGCCGGACTTTCATCTGAGCCGCCGCCAGCGCTGTGCCATGAGTGGCGTCGACGCCGATTGGCACAAGTCGGTCACGATGCAACTCGCGCAGCACGCGCTCACGCTGCCGTTCTCCGTCCACCAGTTGCACCAGTTCCAGGCGGGTACGCCCCAGGCGCTCCGCCTGATGGCCATGCCGCTGCTCTTCGCCCTGCCCTTCCTGGTTCGCGCCATCCAGGCCATGGACCTGCTGACGCCCGGGCGAGTCCCCAAGCCGCCAAGCCGCACAGCTCGCACCATGACAGTGTGGCGCACCCTGGCAGAGCGAGGCACAAGAGACACCGGACGAGCCGCTGGCTAAAGGTACTGCTGCTCTGGATGACCCGTCTGCAGCGGCGATAGCGAGCGGACCATCAATCCCGCAGCACCGCCTGCAGGCGTTCGGCCAACTGGGCACGCTTGGCGTCCGAGCCGGCATTCGCCAGCGCACACCGGGCCGCGGCCCTGGCCTCGCCGGCGCGGCCGACGGCCAGCAGCGCCTCGGCCTGCGCGGTGTTCAGCAGCCAGTCATCGGGCAGGGCGGCCAGCGACGGCGCCAGCACCTTCAGCGCCCGCCCGGCCTCTTCCAGGCGCAGCAGCCGGTCCGCCAAAAAGTAGCGCGCCACCTTCACGCTGGGCTGCGAGTCCCCCTGCCCCAGCGCCAGTTCTGCCGCCAGCGCCAGTTCGGATTGGGCGACGGCATCGGCCAGACGGCCGGCACCGTCCATCACGGCCGCCAGCTGGCCGTGCAGGTCGGCGACACCCGCCTGCCCGCCGGCTGCGGCGATAGCTCGGACAAAGCAGGCCTCGGCCGCGTCGAGGCGCCCGGCCTCCCAATGCGCGCGGGCCTGCCGCGCCAGCGCGTTGATCGATTCATCAGCGTTCATCGCTCCCCCTCAGCGCTTCGCGGCGCGCTGCGCGAAGTCGCCCACGCCTTGCTCCGTGCGCTCGACCTTGCGAATCGAGCCGTCGTCATTGAAGTGCAGGTACTCCGCCGCCACGTGCCGCTGCTTCTTTGCGCAAGCCGCACCGGAGACGTCCAGCCAGCGGTGATAGAACAGCAGCCACTGGCCTTTGTACTGGACGATGGAGTGGTGGTTGTTGCCGCCCTCGGCGTCCATGATGACGCCGCGGTAGGTCCACGGGCCTTTGGGCGAGGCGCCCGTGTAGTAGGTCAGGATGCGGTTGTGCTCGGGCATGGTGAAGTAGTACAGGCCGTTGCGCTTGAACACCCACGGGCCTTCCATCGGCGGCTCGTAGCCGCCCATGTCCATCTTCTGCAGTTCGCCCTTGATGCTGCGCATGTCGTCAGCCATCTCCGCCACCAGGTAGTTGACGCCTGATGTGCGGCTGTAGAGGTAGGCGCGGCCGTCGTCGTCGACGAACAGCACCGGGTCATTGGCGTAAGGCTTGCGCCACAGCGGCGCGCCGATCATGTCCTTGAAGGGGCCGGCGGGCGAGTCGCTCTCGGCGATGCCGATGCCCATCCACTTGGTGCTGTTCTTCGGGTTCTGGCGGTCCTTGACGCCGGTGCCGGCGGGGAAGACGAGGTAGTACCTGCCGTTCTTGTAGGCCGCGTCGGGCGCCCAGGCGTAGTCGTCAGCCCACTTCAGATCCTTGACCGACAGCACCGCGCCGTGGTTCGTCCAGTTGACGAGGTCGGTGGACGAGAAGGCGGTCCAGTCCTTCATGTGGAAGTCGGCCTGGCATTCCTCGTCGTGCGAGGTGTAGAGCCACAGGCGGCCGTCGGGCCAGACATGGCCGGAGGGGTCGGCGGTGCGCAGGTCCTTGCCGAGGGCCAGCGGGTTCTGGGCTTGGCAGGCCGAGGCGGCGAGCAGGGCGGCAAGGGCGAGCGAAGCAAGTTTCACGAGGTCACCTCAGAAGCGGTTACCGGCACGTTGCGACGAGCACGCGGCGGAGCACCTTGCCGAGCGAGGCACCCTGCTCGTCGAAGGCCTCCATCAGAACCTGGCCGCCGAACTTGTCCGTCTTGCCGATGAGGTCGAACGTCCTGAGCCGCCGCACGTCGGCGGGCGAGAACGGCAGGTTGACGAAGTCACGCGTCTTCGGGGATTCGCGAAGACCCTGCAGGTGCACCAGCGAGCGTTCGGCGGCATTGAACTGCGCAACCTCCTTGCCATGGGGATCGGCAGCGAGGTTCAAGCCGGGGCGGACGACTTCGTCCACGGGCGAGGTGGCCGCGTTCGTCGTGCTGCCGTTGACCACCGCATCAAATCGTCCGTCCGGTCTCGCCTTGATCTCGACGGCAAACCGCCCCTGGCCGAACGCCGAGAAATCTGCGACGCAAGTCGTCTGCGCATGAGCGGCGCCTGTGAGGGCCAGCAGACAAGGGATCAGCGTGACTGGGATGCGTGCTCTCATGGGGAGGTGGGGTCAACAAGGTTGGGAATTCTGACTCGCGGTCAGGAGCGGCAGGCACCGGGCAGCAGTTCCGCGCCATCGAACATCAGGTCGCGCTGGCCGGCCGCCAGTTGCAGCCGCAGCGTTCCGGCGGCGCGTTCTGGCAGGGTCAGGGATGCGCTCAGTCGATTGGCCAGCACGCCCTGCCCCCAGGCGGCGTCCTGCACGCCGCGCGGCCAGCGCAGTGGGTGGGTCTGGCCGTCGACGACCACGTCAGCCTGCCAGGGCTCGCCTGCGGTCAACGGGTAGGTGGGGAGCACGTAGACGCGCAGGCAGCTGGCGCCGGCGRGTGCCTGCGCTTGCAGCGCCAAGGTCGAGCCGGGCTGCTGTGCGGCGAGCACGCCGTCGCGACGG
>NZ_JBFUMO010000158.1:0-11087 GCF_054049355.1 Roseateles sp. P5_E11
GTTCAAGTACCAGGAGCAAAAGCGCGCTGCCGAAGCCAAGTCCAAGCAGAAGATCATCGAGATCAAGGAAGTCAAGTTCCGCCCGGGCACGGACGAAGGCGACTACCAGATCAAGATGCGCAATCTGCGCCGCTTCATCGCCGAAGACGGTGACAAGGGCAAGGTCACGCTGCGCTACCGGGGCCGTGAAATCACCCACCAGGACATCGGTATGCGCCTGCTGGAGCGGATTCGCGACGAACTGGCCGACGTGGCGATCGTTGAGAACATGCCGAAGCTCGAAGGTCGGCAGATGATCATGGTCCTGGCGCCCAAAAAGCGCTAAAGACCGAAGAGTTCAACCCGCCGGTTTGGTCGCCGACGGGTTCATTAGTCTCCTGAGGCCAACAAGTGCGCCGGGCTCACCGGCGCCGCCCCAGGGACGCACTTAGAAGGAGCATCAACATGCCCAAAATGAAGACCAAGAGCAGCGCGAAAAAGCGTTTTCGCGTTCGTCCGGGTGGCACCGTCAAGCGCGGTCAGGCGTTCAAGCGCCACATCCTGACCAAGAAGACCACGAAGAACAAGCGTCAGCTCCGCGGCGCCGTCACCGTGCACGAAACCAACATGGGTCACATCGCTCAGATGCTGCCCTTTGCTGGCCTGTAATTCATCACTGACTCRAGGAGAAACACATGCCTCGCGTCAAACGTGGTGTAACCGCTCGTGCCCGTCACAAGAAGGTCTTGGCTCTGGCCAAGGGCTTCCGGGGTCGTCGTAAGAACGTCTTCCGCATCGCCAAGCAGGCGGTGATGAAGGCGGGCCAATACGCCTACCGTGACCGTCGTACCAAGAAGCGCGTCTTCCGCCAGCTCTGGATCGCCCGTATCAACGCTGCATCGCGTGGTCTGGGTCTGTCCTACAGCAAGTTCGTGGCGGGTCTGAAGAAGGCCCAGATCGAGATCGACCGCAAGGTCCTCGCCGATCTGGCCGTGAACGACCCGGCTGGTTTTGCCAGCATCTTCGCCAAGGTGAAGGCCGCGCTCGCCTGATTGCGATTCGCCCTGGCTCGCGTCGGGGCACGCAAACTTTCAGGGCCGGCCCACCAGGGTCGGCCCTTTTTCATTCCGAATTCCGAATGTCTGATCTCGACGCTCTTCTTGAAGCGGCACGCAGCGACTTTGCCGCCGCGCCCACGCCCGCCGAACTCGAAAACGCCAAGGCGCGCTTCCTCGGCAAGTCCGGCCGCGTGACCGAACTGATGAAGGGCCTGGGTGCCCTCAGCATCGAGGAAAAGAAGACCCGTGGCGCCGAGATCAACCAGCTCAAGGTCGGCATCGAAGCCGCCCTGACCGCCCGCCGCGATGCCCTCGCCGCCGCCGAGCTCGAGAAGCAACTCAAGGCCGAGGCCCTGGACGTCACCCTGCCCGGCCGCCAGCGCGGCACCGGCGGCCTGCACCCGATCACGCGCGCGATGGAGCGCATCGAGGCCATCTTCGCCTCCATGGGCTTCGACGTCGCCGACGGCCCGGAGATCGAGACCGACTGGTACAGCTTCTCGGCGCTGAACAACCCCGAGAACCACCCGGCCCGCTCCATGCAGGACACGTTCTACGTCGACATGAAGGACGAGAACGGCGCCTGGCTGAACCTGCGTCCGCACACCAGCCCGATGCAGATCCGCTACGCCCAGGCCCACGCCAAGCGCTACGCGGGCCAGGACACCATGCCCGAAATCCGCGTCATCGCGCCGGGCCGCACTTACCGCGTCGATAGCGATGCGACCCACTCGCCGATGTTCCACCAGGTCGAAGGCCTATGGGTGGGCGAGAACATTTCGTTCAAGGACCTGAAGGCGGTCTATCTCAACTTCATCACCGCCTTCTTCGAGACCGACCAGCTGCAGCTGCGCTTTCGCCCCAGCTACTTCCCTTTCACCGAGCCCAGCGCCGAGATCGACATCATGTTCGAGAGCGGCCCGCTGAAGGGCCGCTGGCTGGAGGTGTCGGGCTCCGGCCAGGTGCACCCGCAGGTGATCCGCAACATGGGCCTGGACCCCGAGCGCTATATCGGCTTCGCCTTCGGCTCCGGCATCGACCGCCTGGCCATGCTGCGCTATGGCGTCAACGACCTGCGCGCCTTCTTCGACGGCGACCTCCGCTTCCTCTCGCAGTTCAAGTAATTCAGAAGAGCTATGCAATTCCCCGAGTCCTGGCTGCGCGAGTTCTGCAATCCGCCGCTGTCCACTGAAAAACTGGCCGAACTGCTGACCATGTCCGGCATGGAGGTCGAAGAGCTGCGCCCGGTGGCGCCGCCCTTTCACGGCATCGTCGTCGCCGAAATCCTCGAAGCCGAGCAGCATCCCAACGCCGACAAGCTGCGCGTCTGCAAGGTCAATGCTGGTGGGCCTGAGCCGCTGCAGATCGTCTGCGGCGCGCCCAATGCCCGCGTGGGCATCAAGGTGCCGCTGGCCACCGTGGGCGCCGAGCTGCCTTCTGACGCCGCGACCAAGCCCTTCAAGATCGGCGTCGGCAAGCTGCGCGGCGTCGAGAGCTTCGGCATGCTGTGCTCGGCCCGCGAGCTCAAGCTCAGCGAAGACCACGGCGGCCTGCTGGAACTGCCCGCCGATGCCGTCATCGGCGAGGACATCCGCAAGCACCTCAACCTCGACGACACGCTGTTCACGCTGAAGCTCACGCCCAACCTGGGGCATGGCCTGAGCGTCTTCGGCGTCGCCCGCGAAGTGGCCGCGCTGACGGGCGCGCCGCTGCTCAAGGCCGAGTTCCCGCCGGTCAAGCCTGGCATCGACGACAAGCTGCCCATCCGGATCGAGGCGACCGATCTGTGCGGCCGCTTCTCCGGCCGCATCGTCAAGGGCATCGACACCAAGGCCAAGACGCCCGCCTGGATGGTCCAGCGCCTGGAGCGCTGCGGCCAACGCTCGGTGACTGCCCTCGTCGACATCTCCAATTACGTGATGTTCGAGTACGGCCGCCCGTCGCACATCTTCGACCTCGACAAGATCAGCGGTGAGCTGGTCGTGCGCTGGGGCAAGGCCGGCGAGCAGCTCAAGCTGCTGAATGGCAACACCATCACCGTGGATGAGAAGGTCGGCGTCATCTCGGATGCACGCGAGGTCGAGTCCCTCGCCGGCATCATGGGCGGCGACCACACCGCCGTGTCCGACGACACGCGCAACGTCTACGTCGAGGCCGCCTTCTGGTGGCCCGAGGCCGTCATGGGCCGCGGCCGTCGCTACAACTTCTCGACCGACGCCGGCCACCGCTTCGAGCGAGGTGTCGATGCGTCGCAGACCGTCGAGCACCTCGAGCGCATCACGCAGCTCATCATCGACATCTGCGGCACGCCGGACACGCGCGTCGGCCCGATGGACGACCAGTCGCCCAATGTGCCGGTGCGCAAGCCCGTGGCCCTGCGCGTCGCCCGGGCCGCCAAGGTCATCGGCATGCCGCTGACACAGGCGCAGTGCGAAGGCGTGTTCACGCGCCTGGGCCTGCCGTTCACGGCTGCTGACGGCGTCATCACCGTCACGCCGCCGAGCTGGCGCTTCGACATCCTGATTGAGGAAGACCTCATCGAGGAAGTCATCCGTGTACTGGGCTACCCGACGCTGCCGTCCACCGCGCCGCTCGCGCCCATCGTCGGTCGCACCGGTTCGGAATCGCGCCAGGCCACTCATGCGCTGCGCCGCGCCGTTGCCGCACGCGACTACTTCGAGACCATCAACTTCAGCTTTGTCGAAGAACGCTGGGAGCGCGAGCTGGCCGGTGTCACCGACCCCATCAAGCTGCTGAATCCCATCGCCGCGCCGCTGTCGGTGATGCGCACCAGCCTGATTGGCAGCCTCGTGCAGGTGCTGCGCCACAACCAGGCCCGCCGCGCGACGCGTGTGCGCGTGTTCGAACTGGGCCGCGTGTTCAAGCGCGACGCTGCAGTGGCCAACGGCCCGCTGTCGGTAGCCGGCATCGAGCAGCCGCTGCGCCTGGGCGGGCTGGCCTGGGGGCCGGCCGACCAGCAGCAGTGGAGCCAGCGCGACCGCGCCGTCGATTTCTTCGACGTCAAGGGCGACCTCGAAGCCCTGTTCGCACCGCAGGCGCTGAGCTTCGAAGCCGCCGAGCACCCTGCCCTGCACCCCGGCCGCAGCGCAAGCGTCAAGCTGAACGGCGTCGCCATCGGCATCGTCGGCGAACTGCACCCGCGTTGGCGCCAGGCCTATGAGATCAGCGGCAGCGCCCCCGTCGTCTTTGAGCTCAATCTCGACGCCGCGCTGACTCGCACGCTGCCGCAAGGCCAGCCGCTGCCGCGCCAGCAGGCCGTGCAGCGCGACCTGGCCCTGGTCGTCAAGGACAGCACGCCCCACGACGCACTGATGGCCACCATCACGGCCGCTGGCGGCGCGCTGCTGCGTTCAGCCAAGCTCTTCGACGTCTTCAAACCCGCTGCTGGCGCCAGCATGGATCTGCAACCCGACGAGCGCTCCCTGGCCGTGCGCCTGGAACTGCTCGACGACGAAGCCACATTGACCGATGAGCGCATCGATGCAGCCGTGGCCGCCATCGTGGCCGYTGTCGGCGACCAGCTCGGCGGCCGCCTGCGCGGCTGACCCCAGGAACAGGAACACGAATGGACGCGAACGACGCCAAGAAATCCGAATCCGCTGCGGTCGTCATCGGCAGCCTGGAAACGCCCACCCTGACCAAGGCCGAGCTGGCCGAGCTGCTGTTCGACAAGCTCGGGCTGAACAAGCGCGAGTCCAAGGACATGGTCGAGGCCTTCTTCGACATGCTGCACGACAGCCTCGTCAAGGGTCAGGACGTGAAGCTCTCTGGCTTCGGCAACTTCAACATCCGCCGCAAGGCGCCACGCCCGGGGCGCAACCCGCGCACTGGCGAGTCCATCCCGATCAAGGCCCGCAACGTCGTGACTTTTCACGCCTCCCACAAGCTCAAGGGGTTGGTGCAAGGCGATACGCCCAGCGGCGAAGACTTCGAGTAGAGTCTGACGCCTTGCCTCAGCTTTCGCTCCGAAGCCCTTGATTTCAATGGACAAAGCGCTGCCTTCCATTCCCGCCAAACGCTACTTCACCATTGGTGAGGTCAGCGAGCTGTGCGGTGTGAAGCCGTATGTCCTGCGCTATTGGGAGCAGGAGTTCACCCAGCTCAAGCCCATGAAGCGGCGCGGCAACCGGCGCTATTACCAGCACCACGAGGTGCTGCTGATCCGCCGCATCCGCGACCTGCTCTACGACCAGGGCTTCACCATCAGCGGCGCGCGCAACCAGCTCAGCGAAGGCCTGCCATCGGCGGCCGCGGCGCAGAACTTCCGAGATGAAGCCGAGGCCGCACAGGCGCTCGAAGCCATGGATGGGGAACTCGACGGTGACGACGACGCCAACGCGCCGGTCGAACTGGCGCATCTGCCCGCCGTCCGGTTGGCATCGCATGCACATGCCCAGCCGCTGAAGGCCTCCGGGGCATCCTTGACACTGCCGGTGCTCGCCGTGGACCCGCTGACCTCTCTGGAGCAGGTTCGAGCCGAACTTCTTGCGATCCGAGCCAGCCTTCTGGGCTGAAAGCGCAATTCCTCGGTTATACTTTTTGGCTCAGTCGGGGCGTAGCGCAGCCTGGTAGCGCACTTGCATGGGGTGCAAGGGGTCGCGAGTTCGAATCCCGCCGTCCCGACCAAATAACAAGAAGAGAATCAACGGCTTAGCAGCTTCGGCAGCTAGGCCGTTTTCCTTTGTGCGACGCGTTTCGGCCTCCAGGGGTGAACCTGGGGGTGAACCAGGGAGGGGGCACTTGCTGGACTTAACGGGACGCAAAAGGACGCTCACCCCTCATTTGAGGGTGCGACCTCCACACACAGCGCAGGTCCCAGGTGGTCACGGACGCGCGACCAGCCACGCCTCATCGGCTAGCCCAGACGATCTTTGACTCGGGTCGCCTGAGAGGTGGCGTAAAGCCGGTCGATCAGTCAGCTTTCATCCGTGATGTCGCGAGGCCCTCGTTGTTGAAGATCTTCATCATGGTTTCTTCGGAACTGAGCATGGAGTCGATGGGCATCCGCAGGCCGTCCACCGTGACGATCTCAAGATGGGACACCGCCGCCGTGCCTGACACGCGATGGGCGTCCACGCATCATCAATAGTTGTGAGATGCCCTTGGGGGACGCGTGGGATCATCCGACGCTGAGGTTGCCTCGCACCGCGCGCTGGCATCCCACCGATCAGGGAGGCAGGCATGACAAAGTATCGTGCTCCGTTTGAGGTCGGCGCCGCGACGCGGCCCGGTGGAGAGCTGTCGTCCAGCTGCAGGAAGCGCCGAAGCGCCGCTCTTCGGCTGTCTGTGCTCCTGTGGCCGCTACTGCTCGGCGGCTGCGGCGCGCTGACCGTTCCGCAGCGAAACCAGGCTGCACTCGTCGCCATTGCAGGTGTCGGCGCGGCGGTGCCTGGTTCTGAGGTGGCCCAAACCTACTACCTGGGAAGCTTCGATCCCCGCGGGCAGCTGCCGCCCACGGTCTACCGCATCCGGGTGCGGGGACAGGCCAGCGTCCTGAATCAGACGAGGTTTGCCAGCGGCTGGGCACCTGCTGGCCTGGTGGACTCGCTGACCGGCAGCCTGAGCCTCGACGTGCGCAGCGGCAACGTCGCCGCTGCCAAGGCCGCGGAAAGCGAGTCGAGCCTGGGACAGGCTGGACGGGGCCTCGTAATGTTCGGTCCCGAAGGCTTTCGGGAGGCCCCGCGCGACCATCGGCTCATCATCATGATGGGCAGCAACCCGGAGATGATCGAACAGGCCTTTTCGAGCGCGCTGGGTACCGTGGCCAGGGTTCGGTTCGGCCAGCCCACGGCAGCGCTGGATCGGGAGCTGTTCGATCTCCTGATCAGCCTTGGACAGGAGCGCGCCCGCCTCGAGTCTCTGGCCGCGGAGCGCTGATCATGAGCCATCGCCCCACATCCGCGAAGGCGTCTTCGGCACCGTCCCGCCTGTCGTTTGCCGCGCTGGCTTCCGCCCTTCTGCTGGTGAGCGCCTGCTCGTCCCTGCAGGTCGATGTCGACGTCTACAAGGGGCCGCTGATTAACCACGAGTCGATGCAGCGTGACCAGATGACGTCGATGGCGATGTCGGCGAAGGCACTGATGCTCTCGATGCGCAACCGCCTGATCGACAACTCGCGGCCATCATGGACTGGCAGCGAGGATGGATCGATTCGCAACCGCACGCTGACGAGACAGGAGATTGCCGACATCATCGGCAGGGACTGGAAAGCGACGGATCTGCGCAACATGCGGCAGATCAACGACATCCTGACCTTTTACGACGACTGGGACGGCGAGATCCCTGCCCTAACCGATCGCCTGCAGGAGCATCGTCAGAAGTACGACCTCCGGATGCGTTCAGTGCGCGAGCAGCAGAGCATCGCCAGGAACAAGCTGGACCAGGATCTGACGGCGCTGGATACGGTTGACTTCGGCGAAGCTCATCTCGCCTTGCGCATGCAATGGGAGGACCTGTCGGAGGTGCTGCGGCTCGCACTCGCCGTCAGGCCCGCGCTGAGCCGCCGCGAGTTGATCAACTCTGCGGCAGACGGCTTGGCCAACCTCACGCAGCCACGCCTTCTCGCCTGCGCGCTGGCACTCGCGCCGCAGGACCCTGCCCTGGGCCGGCTCAAGGACGAGGCCCCGGACATCTTCTCGTCTCCCCTTGCGACCGAATGGCACACGGCGGAGTTCAAGAAGGCCCGGACTGCGCTGGCACGCGTCTTGAAGGAGAAGCCCGAGGTGGGCCTGCTTGCGATTCGCAGTGCCGACGTGATCCTGCTGGAGCCGCCACGGGACATCAAGGCGGCCTGTGACTCCTCCTCCAAGGCCCTGACCGCGCCGACGCCCAGCGATCGCAGTGAAATTCTGCTGAAGCGGTTCAAGGAGACGGGTGTCGTCCGGATGCCCAGGCGCTTCGACAAGCCGGACGAAGTGGCCATCGATGAACAGCTGACGAGCCTTGCGGCCGCCGTACAGGCGGCGGGGGCGAACGGCTTCGACAACGGCAGGGCCTACGAAGGCATCGACAGGGTGGCCACCAAACTGGCCCAGGAGCGGCAGCCGAGAAGCGATGCTTCGAGCGGCAAGAAGCCGGGGCGCGGCCCCGACCCGGAGAAGATCAAGGAGCTGGAGTCACAGCTCGATGGCCTGCTGGTGGACCTTGCCGCCCGGATTCAGTTCCTGGCGGGAAACCTCTGGCTCCTCGATGATGCCCAGAGCCCCACGCTCACGCTGGCGCCCACGACGTATGACGGCACGGCTCTGCCCTCGAGCGGTTCGCCCGAGCAAATCAACCGCTTCAAGGCGCTCCTTGAGGGCATCGCCAACAACATCCTGGTCCACGCGGACGACTTGCGCCATCGCAAGGCCCACGCCGACCAGCAGGCGAGGCTGGGCACAGCGGAAATCAATGCGCAGCGCGATGCGGTCAACATCAGCGAGTCCCAGGCCTTCATGCAGGTCGTGCAGGCGGTCAGGGACGAAAAGCTGCGGGTTCTGAAAGCGGAGTCGATCCAGGGCAGCACGCAACTGAGCGCTGCCAGGTCCGAGGCGGAACAGGCCGCGGCCTCGGCAAAACGTGCCAGCGACAGCCTGGCCGCAATGGCCGCGCTACGCACGCTGCTGGCACCGCTCACGCCGACTTCACAGGCGGCAGGCCTGTCCGGCAAGCTGGGAACCGATTCGGACTGGGCCGAGGACAAGAAGCGGGTCGACAAGAAGCTGGCGGCTGACACCTCCCCGCCACAAGACATCAAGCTGGAGGCACTGCGAGCGCAGCTCGAAGCCCTGCTGACAGCAGACAGCGAGGGCTTGAGCAATGCCGCGTCGCAGTCCACGCCCCGCGCCAAGCGGTATGTCACGCTTCTCGAAGCCGCGAAGAGCCTGCGGCCGCTCAACAACAGCGAGGATCTCCCCCGCACGGAGGCCATAGCGCAATTGCGCGGCCGGGTGGTCGAGTCACACAAAGCACTGATTGATGCGAACACCGCAGCGATCGAGTTCAAGGCCAAGAAAGATCTCGCTCTAAAGAAGCAGGAGGGCGAGCCCGCGGCCCAGGCGCCGGAGCTGGGTCACAAGGTCGCCAGCGACAAGTTCGACGCGGCCGTCGACGTCGTGATGTCGCAGCGCTCGGCTGTGGTCACCGCGCTCGGCGCGCAAGCGGCACCGCCGGACGCACGACTCGCCGCCAATGCGCTGATCAGCAAGCTGGACGCGCTGCCCGCCACCGATGCAGGCAAGCAGGCGGCCACCGACGCCAAGAGCGTCATCGTCGCCTTGAACCTGTCCCGACGCATCGATCCGCAGGCCGTGCCGGACGAGCCCATCCCCGCGAAGGATGTGCTCGACGAAACCATCACGCAGCTGCGCCGCCTGCACCTCGATGCTGTGAAACGAGGTGGCAAGAACGGCGCCGAAGCAACCCGCCTGCTCGAGGCCCTGGAGACCGCGCGGAAACAGCGGGAAGACATGATCTACATCCGCCCGACGGGCAGTTACCTGCGGTCGGTCTACGCCTCGACGTTCCTGCAGAACGACCCGGGCCTGCGGAGCCGCAACCTGCTTCTCGACGGGTGGCGCCGCATCCTTCAGTGCAAGGGCGCCGAGGAACAGGTGTGCGACATCCGCACCCAGCTTGACAAGGCGCACTGGCAGAACATCAACACCGTCCGGGTCGACGGTGCAGGCGGGTCCAACTTCGTCATTGCGAAGGATGACGTCGGGAACTGGTACGTCAAGGCCATGGGCACCGATCCCAAGGCCATGATCAGCGCGGTCAAGGGTCTGGCGCTCYACAACATGGGCGGGCGCTTCAACACGGATCTGCTGCGCGTCGACGAGCTCAGGGCGCGCGTCGATGACACCACGCTGGAAGGGACGGATCGCCGGCTGGCTGCCGACGAGCTGGACAAGCTGACAAAGACGACCTCGGGCCCTGCCGTAGCAGCCCGCACGCAGACGCTGGGCCTGTTCGCTGGGAACTACGCTGACCGCACCAAGCAGGACCTCGACCAGCTCGCGGGAACCGTCAAGGGCGACAGCCTGCAGACCAAGATCCGCAGCTTGTGGGACGGCAGGCTGACGGGGAGCAACCGCACAAAGCTCGACGAGGTGTTCGGGGCTGCAGACGTGAAGCAGTCCCTGGAGTCGGCACGTACGGCCGTCGATGACGCCACCGCACAGAAGAATGAAGGCGAGCGGATCACCGGAACCCTGGGTGCCATGCACCGCTGGCGCGGCACGCTGAAGGCGCAGGTCGCGAAGCTCGACGGGTTGACTGAGACGGAGCGCAATGCGCAGACCAACGCGCAGACGGGCGTGGATGCCGCAACGGCGCAGCGCGACGCGGCCGAGACAACGGTAGTGAAGGCCAAGGAGCTAGAGCTTGTCGCAACGCGCAAGCTGGCGGTCAGCGGCCTGACGGAAGCTCAACGGGAGCAGGCGATCAGCGAGGCCAACGAGGCGAAGCTCGCCGTGACCAAGGCGGAGACGGATGCCTCGGAGCGGCGGGCAGATCTGGCCATGCGCAAGGCCGATCTGACGGACGCGCAGAACAAGCTTCAGGAGGCCAAGGCACGCCAGCAGCAGCTGGCCGCCGACGTGGACACCGTGGTGCTCGGGTTCATGGACACGACGATCAAGCGCAGGCTGCAGCTCGTTCAGGAGACGGAGACCGCCGTGAAGGTGGTCGGCCATCGCACCGGCATCACCGGCAGCGAAACGCAGGCGCCGGCAGCGCCGGCAAAGCCGTAGTCTGGACACTTGGCAGGCCGCATGACTCGCAATTCCCGTTGCGGTGCGTGGAGGTCATGCACCGTCACGATGGCGATCCAGCGACGAGCGTTGTGCGTCGAGCTAAAGGACTAGCTGTTTTGTGGATGTCCTTGTCACAAGTACTTCCAACAATCGTGGCTACTAGGGAGACAGCACCATGGCCGACCTCACGCAAGCGCACCTGACAAGCCAGATCGCCGCAAGCACCCAAGGGGATCCAGAACTGGGCGAAGAGATTCGCACCAAGGCAGCCAAGCTCCCTGAGGGCGCACTC
>NZ_JBFUMO010000159.1:0-11078 GCF_054049355.1 Roseateles sp. P5_E11
TCGAGTTCGAAGGCCTGCTGGCGATTGCCGAGGCATTCCGCAACAGCAGCCCGGCCATGGTCAACCGCGCGCTGGCGGGGCCGCTGGACTACGCGCAGATCCCGGCGCTGGCCGAGCGCGGGCAGGCGCGGGTGCAGGCCTTCTTTGCGATGCTGAACGCGCATCTGGCGGAGCGCGACTTCATCGCCGCTGGCCAGTTCAGCATTGCCGACATCACGGCCGTGGTGGCGGTGGACTTTGCGCGGGTCGTCAAGGTCAAGCCCGGTGACGAGCATCCCCATCTGCGGCGCTGGCGAGCGGCGATGGAGATGAGAGGCACGATGGCGTAGGCCATCGATCACCGTCAGACATTGAAAGGCAGCACCATGGGAGCGGACGCATTCATCGCCTTCTACGGCATCAAGTTCGAGCTCGACCCTGACGACGAGGAGGGGCTTGACGCCTGCGATACGGGCAGCGATGTCCGTTGCCAGAAGGCGAGGTCGGTCGGGCTGGAAACCTACACGGGACGCATGACAGACGGTGAAGAMTACTTCCTGTACATCGGCACAAGGCTGGCCTCACTGGGCATCGAGCATGATCAGTACGTGACGCAATCCGTCGAGCAGCTCTCTTCTCTCGCCGCTAACGTCATGGCCAAGCTGAGGGCGGCGGACTTTCCGCAGTCGCCCGAGCTTCACTTCCAGTTCATCGGTCAGTACTAGCCACGCGGGGGGGGGTACCATCCGTCAGTCCGCATTGCGGCAACTGATGGGGTCGTGCATGTCAACTGGACCGCAACATATCGAAGCGGTCCTGGCACGTCAGCTCGCAGAGGGCGCCAGTGCGGCGGTGATTGCCGACGCATCCTGTGAGGTCTGGCGCCGGATCGACGCCGCCTTGTCACCCATCGTCGGGCGCCATGGCGTTGCAGCGCTGCTCAAGCGCAGCCTGCACCTCACGCGAACCGCTCATCCTGCGCTGGCCGCCGCTGCAAATGCGGATGCCCGCCCTGGCGATTTCCGTGCATTGCGCGCGGTCCTGGCGGGTCAAGCCAGCGCCGAAGCCGCCGCGCTGAATGCTGCGTTGCTGAGTACCTTCTACGACCTCCTGTCCAGCCTGATCGGCGCCACGCTCACGGAGCGGCTGCTGGATCCCGTATGGGCACCCCCTTCCACCGACGCGCCCGCACAGGACTCCCAGACATGACCACCGCCAAAGCAACCATCAACCGCCTGGCCACAGGCGTGCAGGGCTTGGACCAGGTGCTGGGCGGTGGCCTGCCGGAGTTCTCGTTCAACATCATTGCCGGCCCGCCGGGCTGCGGGAAGACAACGTTGGCGCACCAGATGATGTTCGCGCTTGCCACGCCCGAACGACCGGCGCTTTATTTCACCGTGCTTGGCGAACCGCCGCTGAAGATGCTGCGCTACATGCAGCAATTCGAGTTTTTCGACAGCGACGAGGTCAACCGTTCGATCTACTTCATCAACCTGGCCGACGACACCGCCGCCGGGGATCTGGACAAGGTGCTCGAAAAGATCGTTGCTGCTGTCGAGCAGCATCGCCCCGGCCTGGTCTTCGTCGACTCCTTCCGCTCGGTCATGCTGGCCAGCCAAGGCAACGGCAACAGCTACATCACCTTGCAGCATTTCGTGCAACAGCTTGGCATGTTGATGACCAGCTGGCAGGCAACGACCTTCCTGATCGGCGAGTACTTCACCGACGCTGATCCGAACCCCGTCTTCACCGTCGCCGATGGTCTGATCTGGCTGCGCCAGAGCACCAAGCGCAACTCCGTCGTGCGCAACATGGAAGTCATGAAGTTGCGCGGCCAGGCGACTTCGCCCGGCCTGCACACCTTCCGCATCGGTTCTGACGGCATCACCGTCTTTCCTCCCGTGCTGCAGTCGTTTCCGCCCGTCAATGCGGGCGCTGAAACAGGCGAGCGGCTCAGCATCGGCGTGCCCGACCTTGACGCCTTGATGGGCGGCGGCCTGCCACGCGGCTATTCACTGCTGGTGGCGGGGCCCTCGGGTTCGGGCAAGACCATCCTGGCCTCGGCCTTTCTTGCAGAAGGCGCACGGCACGGCGAKACGGGCGTCATCGCCTCCTTCGAGCAGCGCCCAAATCTCTCGCGCACGCCGGTGGTGGCCGAGCTGGTCGGGAGCGGCCGCGTCGGGCTTGTGGACACGCAGGCGGCCGGCATGTCGGTCGACGAACTGTCGATTTTGCTGATCGCGGAGATCCAACGCCTGGGCGCGAGCCGCGTGGTCATCGACTCGCTGTCGGGCTTCGAGCTCGCGCTCGCGCCAACCTTCCGCGAGGATTTCCGCGAGTCGCTCGCGCGCATGGTCACCGCACTGGCCAGCACCGGCGCCACGCTGTTGATGACGTCGGAGCTGGAAGACCGCTATGACGACCTGCGCTTCAGTCCCTATGGCACGGCCTTCCTGACCGACGCCATCATCGTGCAGCGGTATATCGAGGTGGACAGCCGCCTGCAACGCGTGCTGGCCGTCGTCAAGGTCCGCGCCAGCGCGCACTCCAACGAGCTGCGCCTGTTCCACGTCAACGACGAGGGCATCCAGATCGGCGCAATGCTGGAGGGCTATGAAGGCCAGCTGGCCGGCCGGCCAACCCGCCAGGCAGGGGCTCCGGCGCCTCCTGCGTCATTTCGAGCACCGAAGCCGCCGTGAGCGACGACGCCCATCCGCCGCGGGCGCCACCTGCCCAAGCACAGCAGCCTGACGAAGACGTCGGTGCCATCCGTGCGGAGCTCCTGCGCCTGCGGCAAGACCTGGAACAGGTGCAGCAGCAGTTCGGCGCCTCGCAGGCCGCGCAACTGCGGGACGCGAACGAGCAACTCGTGCTGGCGGTGATGCAAGCCGAGGCGATTGCCGAGGCGGCGACGGACAAGTTGATGGCGATGACGCGCATCACCCAGCGCGATGCCCTGACCGACACGCCCAATCGCGCGCTGATGCTGGACCGGCTGCAGACAGCGTTGTCGATGGCCAAGCGCCGGCACACACGCAGTGCGGTGCTGTTTGTCGACATCGATCGTTTCAAGCACATCAACGACAACTTCGGCCATCTGATCGGCGACGAGGCGCTCAAGCTGGTCGCCCTGAATCTTGGGATGGCCGTGCGCGATTCGGACACCGTCAGTCGCCACAGCGGTGACGAGTTCCTGGTGCTCCTCGCCGAGATATCGAAAGCCGGTGACGCCGCCCAGATTGCACTGAAGATGCTGCACGGGATTGCTGCAATTCGCATCGACAGCCTGCCCGCGTTCAGGGTCAGTGCCAGCATCGGCATCGCGATCTACCCCGATGACGGTCGTACGGCCATGCAGCTCATCGACAAGGCCGATTCGGCCATGTACCGCGCCAAGAAGATGGGCGGTGCCATGTTCCAGTTCCACGGCGCAGAAGACGTGCCTGACAGCGGGCACGTGCCGGACTTCGGCGACACGCACGGCCTGGGGACGCAGCCTGTGCCGCTGGATGCAACGCCCAGCCCGGATCCCCACCGTCATGCTTTGCGTGACGCCAACGAGCAATTGCTCCTGTCAGCGCTCGCATCCAGGGTATCGGCGGAGCGGGCCACGAGCGCGCATCAGCAGCATGTCATCCATTTGGCGATGGTCGCGCACGAATTGCGCAGCCCACTCGCACCACTGAGCAATGCCGCGGAATTGCTGAGCCGATCCCGCGGTGATGAAAGCCGGCATGCGTGGCTGCAGGAGGTCATCAAGCGGCAGGTGGCGCACATGACCCGCATCGTCAACGACTTGCTGGATGGATCTCGCGCCGAGACAGGCAAGTTCCATCTGGTTTGCGGCAATGTTGACTTGGTGGAGATCCTTGGCGAGGTGGCCCAGTCCTGCCAACCGGCGATGGACGAGAAGCATCAGCGCCTGCGCGTTTCTCTTCCACAAGGCCCGCTGAACGTGCATGGCGATCCAGTGCGGCTCGAGCAAGTTTTTCGGAATCTGCTCGACAACGCGGTCAAGTACACGCGTGACCGGGGCCACATCGCCCTCACGGCTGCCGTGATCGATCGCGTGATCTCGGTCACCGTGTCGGACAACGGCATCGGCATCGTGGCTGAGGCGCTGCCGCATGTATTCGACTTGTTCGTGCAAAACGAGCACGCGATGGCCATGCACCACGGCGGCCTAGGCATTGGCTTGGCGGTGGTGCGCGAGCTCGTAGAGGCCCATGGCGGCACAGTCGTGGCCGTCAGCGCGGGCCATGACAAGGGCAGCGAGTTCATCGTCAAGCTGCCCCTGGCCCCACTTGCCACGCCTTGAGTGCAGACGCCAGGCCGGCATACAGCTGGCGGCCTCGATGGCGGAGCTGCCCGCCGCGTTCAGGCGAGTTTGCGGTCGCTGGGCCGCGCCAGGTAGAACCACTCGGTTCCCGGCGCGGACTTGGTGTTCGGGAACACGATGCGCCCCTCGCTCGGTGCCAGCACGGCCTCGCCGCTGGCGCGGGTGCCGATGCGCTGGCCCTTCGCGATGGCGTCGAAGCTGGCCCAGCTCTGCTCGAACTGGTCGCCCTCGGCTTCGCGGTCGATGACGTCGTAGAGCTGCAGCAGCTCAGGCGCCTGAGTGGGGCGGTGTGGCTCGACGGCGCTTGCGTCCAGCATGCCCAGGAACACCAGCGAGCGCAGGATGGCCAGGCGCGCGACCTCGGGGCCGTTCGGGTCCAGATGCTGGCCGCATTCCAGCGTGATGGCCCAGCCGCCGGTGGAGCGCATGTACTCGGTGGTGCCGACGCCGTAGTGCGGGTCGGAGATCAGCGAGGCGCGGCGCGAGCCGTCGTGCTCGCGCTGCTGGCGGCGCTGCAGGCCCAGGGCATAGGTCGACAGCCAGCCCTCGACGATGCGGCCCACGCCCAGGCGCGCGGCCAGCGCCGATTCGGTCGCCTCCTGAGAGAAGGGCTCCAGCTCGCCGCTGTTGTTGCGCGGGCCGATCATCGCGAAGGCCGGGCCCTGGCCCTGGAAGCTGTGCAGGTCGAGGATGCCGTCGTGCTGCGCGATCAAGGCACAGAGCTGGCGGGCGATGCGGTCCTCGAAATCATGCGCGATGACCGGCGGGCGCAGGTTGCGGTTGAGGTTGCGGTCGCCTTCGCGGCGGTTCAGCTGGTGGGCCAGCGGGTTGACGATGGGCACCAGGGTCAGCGTGCCGCGCAGCAGCRTCAGCTCGCCGGCATCGAGCTGGCGAATGATCTCGGCCATGGCTTTGGTGCCGTGGACTTCATTGCCATGCACAGCGCCGGTAACGAGGAAACGCGGGCCAGGTTGCAAGCCGGCGAACTGGTGGACACGGATGTGGGTGGGCTGGTTCATGACTGGAGCAGGGCGGAAGACAGGGCCTTGTCGGCGGAGAAGACGCGGCGCGGCAGTTCGGCGGCGGGCTGGCCGGCGCGGTAGGCAACGAGGCGATAGAGGGTGGCGAATGCGAAGTCGGGCGGCTCCTCGCCGGCGCCCAGCACCAGCTCGCCACCGCGGCGCACGGCGTCGGCCAGGAAGGCGGGCAGGCGCAGGTGATACGGGTTGCGCTCGATCTCGCCGGTGTGGCGCTCCAGCGCGGCGATGAGGCGGGCGGTGTCGGCGATATTGGTCTGCACCAGCGCATTGGGTGCCGACTGCGTGGACCAGAACTCGGTGTGGGCCAGCACCGCGTCCAGGCGTGCGGTGGCCAGCGCTTCGGCGACGAGACGGTAGACGCCGCGGTGGCTGGGGTTGTCGTCCAGCGCATGCGGTGCCAGCACAAGGGCCGGGCGATGCCGGGCCAGCAGCGCGGCGATGGTGTCGACATGGGCGCGCCAGAGCTGCGGCTCGCGTTCGGCCGTGTCGGCGCGCACGTCCGACAGGCCGTCCTCGCCAACGCGGATGCAGTCGAAGCCGAGCACGCCGCAGGCGTCCTGCAACTCGGTCCAGCGCGACTCGCGGCGCTCGGGATTGCTGCCCAGGGTCACGGCGACATTGCCGACCCGCCAGCCGGCCTCCTGCTGAAGCCGCAGCGGCAGGGCGCCGACGATGCATTCATCGTCGGGGTGGGGCGCGAAGATCAGGCAATGGCCGGGGCTTGGCTCGCGGCCGGGTGCGGTCACGCGGTCGGGCGGGTTGCCCAACAGCTCGGCAAAGCGGGAAAGGTGCTCGCGCCAGCGCGCGAGATCGGCATCCAGGGACATGCCGGCATCCTACAGAGAGTAGGAGCCAGCGAGGCCGTGAGCGYGGCCCGCGCCGGGGCGAGTTGCGGCACCCGGCGGCGTTGCCGGCTCCTTGMGTGGCACCCGCCACGCCGCGTCACCTGCGCCTTGCCGGCCACCGCAACTCGCCCCGGCGCGGGCCRCGCTCACGGCCTCGCTGGCTCCTTGGCCGGCCATGTCGCCAGCAGCACACCCAATAAGGCCAGGCCATAGGCCAGGGCCTGAAGGGCGGAGATGGATTCACCGAGAGCCAGGCCGATCAGCGCCGTGCTGATCGGCAGAAAGACCATGAAGACCCCCGCCTTGGCCGCCGGCAGCCCCTTCAGGCCAGCCATCCACAGCCAGACGGTGATGACGCTGGCCGTGGCGGCGTAGTAGCCCAGCAGCGCCCAGTCCAGCACGCGCGGCGCGCCGAAATCGAAGCTCAGGGCCTGCCAGATGGCCAGTGGCGCGACCAGCACCAGGCCCCAGAGGTTGATCAGGGCGCTGATGCGCTTCGGGCCCAGGCCGGCGGTCAGCTTCTTGCCGATGACGACATAGCAGCCCTCGCAGAACACGGCCGCGAGCAGCAGCAGCGCGCCCACCGGCGTCGTCTCAGCGCCGCCACCCTGTTTGCCGCTGGCCACCAGCGCAATGCCGCCGACCGCGCAGGCGATGCCGGCCAGCACGCGGCCGCCCAAGCGCTCGCGCAGGAAGGCCCAGCTCAGCAGCGCCACCGCCGCCGGGATGCCGGCCATGATGACGCCGGCGACGACGGCCGAACTCTGCCGCAGCCCGAACAGCATGCAGATGGAGAACAGGAAGTTGCCGAGGAAGGATTCGAGGAAGAGCAGCCAGCGCGAACGCGCATCCAGCGGCGCTTCGTGGGCGGGCTTTTTCAGCCAGGGCAGCATCAGCACGGCCGCGAAGCCGAAGCGCAGGCCGGCGAGCAGGAAGATGGGAAAGGCCGCCACCAGTAGCTTGGACAGGCCGACATAGCTGCCGACCAGGCTGGTGCTAGCTGCCAGCAGCGCGTAGGCGCGCCAGGGGACGGGATGCATTTGCTATTGGCTTTCGGGCCGAGCGCCGGGCCGCTCCCTAGCCGGCCCGCTTTGGCGATGTGCTTGCGGCTCAATGCCGCAAGCATCGCCGTCCCCGCGGGGGGCCGACCAGGCCTGCCGGCGTTCAGCCGGCGCAAGACTGGGCGAGGGGCTCATTCAACCGTGAAGGCCAGGAACTGCGTGAACTGCGCGGGATTGAAGTTGTTGTCGGACACCAGGATCAGCGTGCGCTTGCCTTCCAGCATCGGACCGAACGTGATGCCTTCGATGTTGTCCAGGGCCAGCACGCTGCCGTCGTCGTTCTTCAGCGACGACAGGTCCAGCAGCATGGTGCGCTTGACGGGCACGACCTCGTGGCCCTTGATGCTGGACCAACCCGACACATCGGTCGCGCCGCGTGTGTCGATCAGGTAGAGCTTGATGGTGTTGCTGGTGGGCTGCTTGGTCAGCGCCGCGATGCCCGGCGTCACGGCGCCGACGGCGAAGGCGCGCTCGATGACGATGAACTCATGGGCCGACAGGGCCAGCATGTCGGGCACGCCGTTGGTGGCGAAATCGCCCTGGCGCGCCGGCGGGAAGGGTACGGGACCGACGTCGTAGATGTATTCGGCGCCGGCCTTGCCGCTGTCCAGATCGAAGGACAGCATGCGCGCGCGGCTGCCGCGGCCCACGGCCGTGGGCAGGCTGTCCTGGGCCAGGCCGTTCTCGCTCATCGTCCACAGCGTCTTGCCGTCGGGCGTGATGGCGATGCTCTCGAAGGCGAGGTTGTTATAGACGCCCACGTCGCCGGGCGTGATGCCGCCGGCGCTGCCCAGGGGGTTGTAGTAGCCCGGCACCGGGAAYTCGCCGGCCGGCTTGCCGTCGGGGCTCATGCGGCGCACGGTCGGGTTCTGCAAGGAGCTGGAGACGCGCTGGCCCTCGTTGGCCCAGTAGATGAGGTTGCGCTTGGCGTCCAGGCGCAGGCTCTCGGGGTCGACCTGGTTGCGGCCAAAGGGCTGGCCGTCGAGGTCGAGGATGGTGGTCATGCCGACCCAGGCCACGCCGGCCTCACCGGGGTTGGCGCTGCGGCGGAACTTGGACAGGTCCAGGCTCAGCTCGTAGTAGCGCGCCGGCGCGCGGTCGCTGCGGTCATCGCAGATGGCCAGGTAGCGGCCGGTGGCGGGCACATAGTCGATGCTGGACAGGCCACCGACCGGCACCCCGCGGAAGCTTGCACTCGTCGGCACGATCTGCTGGCCGATGTAGTTCAGGGTCTGTGCGTGGGCGGACCCTGCAAGCAGCAGGGCGAGTAGCCATTTCATTGGGAAAACTCCAGGGCGGGGCCGCGGCGCCGGTACTGCCGCCACGGGGCGCGGATTATGCGGCGCGACGCAGGGCGCCTCTGAGCGTGTCGACGATGCGTTCGATGTGGCCACTCTCGATGATGAGCGGCGGCGACAGCGCCACGGTGTCACCGGTCGTGCGGATCAGCAGGCCCTTGTCCCAGCAGTCCAGGAAGACGTTGAAGGCGCGCTTGGCCGGCTGGCCGTCCAGCGGCTTCAACTCGATGCCGCCGACCAGGCCGATATTGCGCACGTCGATGACATTGGGCTCCTCGCGCAGCGAGTGCAACGCCTTGGCGAATTCGCCTTCCATGCGCGCCGCACGGGTCAGCAGGTCGTCGTCGGCATAGGTGTCCAGCGTGGCGATGCCGGCGGCGCAGGCCAGTGGGTGGGCCGAGTAGGTGTAGCCGTGGAAGAACTCGATCAGGTGCTCGGGCCCGGTCATGAAGGCGTCGTGGATCTTCTGCTGCGCGAACACCGCGCCCATGGGCACGCAGCCGTTGGTGATGCCCTTGGCCACCGTCATCAGGTCGGGCGTGACGCCGAAGGTCTGGGCGGCAAACGGGCTGCCGGTGCGGCCGAAGCCGGTGATGACCTCGTCGAAGATCAGCAGGATGCCGTGCTTGTCGCAGATCTCGCGCAGGCGCTGCAGATAGCCCTGGGGCGGGAGCAGCACGCCCGTGGAGCCGGCCACGGGCTCGACGATCACGGCGGCAATCGTCGACGCATCATGCAGGGCAACCAGGCGCTCCAGGTCCTCGGCGAACTCGGCGCCATGCGGCGGGACGCCGACCGAGAAGGCGTTGCGCGCCGGGTCGTGCGTGTGGCGGATGTGGTCGACGCCGGCCAGCAGGCTGCCGAACATCTTGCGGTTGGCCACCATGCCGCCCACCGAGATGCCGCCGAAGTTGACGCCGTGATAGCCGCGCTCGCGGCCGATCAGGCGGGTGCGGGCGCCTTCGCCGCGCACGCGGTGGTAGGCGATGGCCATCTTCAGCGCGGTGTCCACCGACTCGGAGCCCGAGTTGGTGAAGAACACGCGGTTCATGCCCGTGGGCGCGATGGCCGCCAGCCGCTCGGCCAGCTCGAAGGCCTTGGGGTGGCCCATCTGGAAGGGCGGTGCGAAGTCCAGCTCCGCGGCCTGCTCCTGGATGGCCTTGACGATCTTGGCGCGGTTGTGGCCCGCGTTGACGCACCACAGGCCGGCGATGCCGTCGAGGATCTCGCGGCCCTTGTCGTCGCGGAAATACATGCCATCGGCTTGCGTCAGCAGACGCGGCGCCTGCTTGAACTGCCGGTTGGCAGTGAAGGGCATCCAATAGGCGTCAAGCTTGGAAACGTCAGCGCTCATGCGGGGCTCCTCGACAAAGGAGCCCAAAGTCTAGAGTCAATTTGACGGGTTGGTCAGAATTTGCCGTTGCCTCAGGGTTCTCACCAGCGGCATCAACTGCACGAGCAGGATGCAGGCGAGCATCAGGCCGCAGCCGATCAGCCCGGCGGTGTTGAGCCGCTCGCCGAGCAGCGCATAGCCGAAGGCGGCGGCGAACAGGGTCTCGGCCGACAGGATGATGGCCGCGTCCGCCGCATGGGCGTAGCGCTGGGCCACGACCTGGGCCGTGAAGGCGATGCCGACCGAGACGATGCCGGTGTAGGCAATGGGCCAGGCGGCAGCGACCAGGCCGCCCCAGTGCACCGGCTCCATGCCGAAGGCCGCGATCAGCGACAGCAGGCCGCAGACAGCGAACTGGCCGCTGGCAACCAGGAAGGGTGCGCTCATGCGGTCGGCCCAGCGGCCCACCATCAGCACATGCACCGCCCAGGGGATGGCCGAGCCGGCCACCCACAGGTCGCCCAGGCCGATGTGGAGCTCATGCGCGCCCGACAGCAGAAAGGCGCCCACCAGGCAACCCGCAGCCGCCGGCCAGACCGACCAGTGCGCCACTTGGCGCAACAGTAGCCAGGCCAGCACCGGCACGAGAGGCACGTAGACCGCGGTCAGGAAGCCGGCATTGGTCACGCTGGTGTGCTGGATGCCGATCTGCTGCATGACGGCGCCCAGCGTCATCAAGAGGCCCAGGCCGGCAATGTGAAGGCCGTCCAGCTTCACCAGCGGCCTGCCTTCGCGGCCGAGGCGGCGCCACTCCAGCACGGCCAGCGGCAGCACGACCAGAGAGCCGATCAGGAAGCGCACGCCGGTGAACAGCAACGGGCCGACGTCGGCCATGCCGCGGCTTTGCGCGACGAAGGCCGAGCCCCAGATCAGCGCGACGAAGGTGAGCAGCAGATTGGCATGGAAACGAGTCATGGGCGAGCCAGCGCGGCGAGTTCCGCTTCGTCGAAGCCGGCCGCGCGGCGGGCTTCGAGATTGAAGGGCGCGCGCAGCTTGGGCGCCTGATGAAGGGTGGCGAGTTCGGCGTAGGTCGCGATCGGGTCCAGGCCGCGCTGCTCGCACAGAAAGCGGTACCAGCGGTTGCCGGCCAGCACATGGCCGATCTCGTCGTGCAGGATGATGT
>NZ_JBFUMO010000160.1:0-11070 GCF_054049355.1 Roseateles sp. P5_E11
GCTACGCGCAATCGAGGAAGTCAGCGCGCGTAGCGGTCGACGCCTTGCCGCGCTGCTGGCGCTGGCCGGGGCCGCACTGTGCTGCCCCGCCCCCGCGCTGGCCCACAACGACGGCGCCTACTGGCACGACTCCGGGCCCGCGGCGCACAACCCCCAGTGGATGCTGACCCTCGGCGCCACGAAGAAGCTCACCGAGCTGTCCCTGCCGGGTACGCATGACAGCGGAACCTTCCACGGTGTAGGCGGCCCCATCGCGCAGACGCAGACCATGACCATCCGGGAGCAGCTGGATTCGGGCATCCGTTATCTGGACATCCGGCTCAAGTACTACGACCTCCTTGCGCTTCAAGACTGCAACCAGTACTACCAATCGTCGAACTGCGCGCTGCTGGTGTTTCACGGCGGTGTCGACATGTTCCTGCCTTTCGAGAGCGGCGTACTGCAGCCGACCGTCGCCTTCCTGAAAAGCAACCCGTCGGAACTGGTCATCATGAGCGTCGTCATGGAGACGGCCGACTGCAAATGCGACCCAGCGCCTGCGCTCGACGCATTGCTGGACCAACCCGCCGTCATCGATGGCGTGGCCACAGGTCAAAAGTATGCGGACTATCTGCTGCCCGCCACTTGCCCGGGTCCGGCCACATTGACCTTGGGCCCGGTGCCCCCGCTCAATTCGAAACCCGATCCGAACTCGTGTGACGCACGCGGCAAGGTCCTGCTGACCCACCAATACATGGGTCCGCTGTCCACCCGCCACTACTACCGGCCCATCATTTCGATGGGATACACGGCCGTGCTGTTCGACAAACTCCGCAGCAATCTGGACCTCTATCACCGGCTCTGGCTGCCCGTCAAAAGCCATCTTGCAGACGCAGCCAATATCACCGGCACCAGCCAGCTCTACTACGTTGGCAGTGGTGGCTCTGACGGCGGGTTTCCCTATTTCTTCGCCAGCGGCCATTCCAGCGCCGAGACGGGTGCCCCGCGCCTGTCGACCGGGCTGGTGGACGGCGCCACCGCCGACGCATTCACCTTTCCCGACTTCCCGCGCACCGCCTGCGCCCTCGGCCTGTGCACCATCTCCTACGAGGGCATGAACACGCTGATCGCGGACTATGTGATGCGTCCGCAGTTCCACCTCCCCGGCAGCCGCATCGGCATCATCCGCGCGGACTTCCCAGGGTCGCGCTTCATCACGGCGGTAGCCAGCGTGAACGCAGGCGTCACCTTCAACCGCCCGACCTTCGGCTACACCCTGGTGACCTCGGACAGCCGGCCCTACACCCCCGGTACCTGGACCAACCGGCAGGTCGTCATCACGCCCCAGTGCGACGTCGTCTGCATCGGCAATCGAGCGGTCGTGTCGGAGGACACGCCCAACGGCTTCAGCTACACCCTGACGGGCGGTGGCTACAGCGTCAGCTTCACGACCAGCCCCGTCAGGGTCGACCTGAAGCCGCCGACCATCAAGGCAGCCGCGACGACGCAACCCGGCGCAGCGGGCTGGTACACCGGCGACGTGGTCGTGCGCTTCACTTGCGCCGACACGGGCGGCTCGGGCGTCGCGGTCTGCCCCGACGACCTGGTCCTGAGCAAGCAGGGCACCGTGTCCTCCGGCTCGAAGTACGCCGTCGATGTCGCGGGCAACAAGAGCGACAGCAGCAACATCGTCACGGTCAAGATCGACAAGACACCCCCCGCCGTCGTCTACCGCGGCAACCTGGGCTCGTACGCGCCGGGGCAGAGCGTCGATATCACGTGCGAGGCCATGGACAAGGAGTCCGGTGTGGCGTCGACCAACTGTGCCGATATTCGCGGCCTGGCGTCTTCTTTCGGCCCGGGCAGCCACCGCTACAGCGCCATCGCCGCCGACGTCGCCGGCAACACGGGCATGGGTGCGGCCACCTTCACCGTCGTGGCGTTGCCGGGCGATGTGAACTTCGACGGCGCCATCGACTGCCGCGACCAGGCTGTGGTGAAGACCGCGTTCGGCAAGCGCGCCGGCATGCCCGGATTCGACGCGAGAGCGGACGTGAACGGCGACGGCGTGGTCGACATCCGGGACCTGGCGTTCATCGCGCAAAAGCTTGCCGCGGGCACGACCTGCCCCTGAGCGGCCGTCAACGAACTGCATTCGATCCAAGGAGAGAGAGATGACGAAACTGACTTGCCTGTGGGGGATCGTGCTGGCGCTGCTGGCTGCGCCCGCGTCGGCGACGACCCTGTCCTTCGCTGCCCCCGCGCCTGCCGTGCAGGTGGGCGACACCTTCACGCTGGACGTGCTCGTTGCGGACGCACCGGACCTGTACGCCTTCCAGTTCGACATCGCCTTCGACCCGGCGATCGTGCAGGCCACCACGGTGCTGGAAGGCGACTTCCTGTCCGCCGGCGGCCGGGCGACGTTCTTCCTGCCCGGCACCATCGACAACAGCGCCGGCACGGTGTCATTCACGGCCAACACCCTGGCCGGGCCCGGGCCGGGCGTCAGCGGCGACGGCCTCGTCGTGCACCTGTCTTTCCATGCGCTGGCGGCGGGACAAAGCAGCCTGTCGTTCGGGAACGTCGTGCTGCTCGATTCGGCGCTGATGGAGCTCGCCACGACGCACATGGGTGGCGCCATCAGCGTTGCCAGCGTGCCGGAGCCGGCGTCCGTCGCGCTGTTCGGCATCGGGCTGGCCGCCCTCACGGCGGGCGCTCGGCGGCGAGGGCGGCACACGTTGCCGAATCCAGCCCGAACCTGACCCGAACGCCGCGTTTGACGGCATGATGGCGCGGCATGACCGCGCCATTGCACCTCCTTATCGTCGACGACCACCCTGTCGTTCGAGTCGGCATGGCGCAGCTGCTGCGCACGCAGCGCGAGGGCTGCGAGGTGAGCGAAGCCGACAGCCTGCCTGCCGCGCAAGCACTGCTGGCACGCCGGCCCGACGTGGCCCTCGTCGTGCTCGACGTGCACCTGCCTGGACTCGCGCCGTTGCAGGCCCTCCAGCAGCTGCGCGCCGAGTGGCCGCTGCTGCCGGTGCTGCTGATGTCGGCCGACAGCGACCCGCTGCTGGCCATGCGCGCCCTCGACGGGGGCGCTGCCGGCTGGCTACCCAAGAGCGCCGACGTGGGTGTGCTTTTCGGCGCACTGGAGCTGGTGCTGGCCGGCGGCTGCTACCTGCCACCCTTCCTGCTGCAGCGCAGCACCGACCTGCCCGACGAGGCGCTCACGCAGCGCCAGGCCGAGGTGCTGGCCGAGCTGGTGAAGGGCCGCAGCAACAAGGAGATCGCGCGCGAGCTGGGCATGGGTGAGCCGACGGTCAAGGGTCATCTGGTAACGATTTTTCGCATCCTGCGCGTGCGCAACCGCGCCGAGGCCGCGCTGGCCGGGCAGGCGCGGCTGGCCTCAATGCGGTTCTGAGGGCGGTTCTGAATTTGGTTCTGAGGGCGCGCTGAGCCAGGCGCGCAGCGCCGCCGCCGGCAGTGGCTTGCGCGCCGGCTGCACGCGCAGCGCACGCAAGGCCTTCGCGCTCATCGGCAGGGTCTCGCCGCTGATCAGCAGGGCCGGCAGCCTGTCGCCGAACGCCTCGCGCAAGGCCTCGATGGCGCTCAGCCCATCGCCTTGCGCGAGCCGCCAATCGCTGATGAGGCGCTGCGGCCGGGCACCGGCCGCGCGCAGGCGCGCCAGCAGCGGCGCCACCGCGGCTTCGGCCCAGACCTCGCAGCCCCAGGTGCGCAGCAGGGTCACGGTGGCTTCGCGCACCGCTTCGTCGTCCTCCACCAGCGCCACACAGCGGCCCTGCAGCGGCTGCCCCTGCGGCACGGTGCGAGGCTCGGTCAGCAGGCGGGGCTCGTCCTCGGGCAGGCTCACGGCGAAGCAGCTGCCGTGACCCAGGCGGCTGCGCAGGTCCACCGGATGGTCCAGCAGCCGGGCCAGCCGCGCGACGATGGCCAGGCCCAGGCCGTGGCCGCGGCGCCGGTCGCGCCCCGGGTTGGCGAGCTGCACGAACTCCTGGAAGATGCGCTCGTGGTGCTCGGGCGCGATGCCCGGGCCGGTGTCCCAGACGGCGACCTGCACACGGCCCGCACGCTGCCGCGCCGCCAGCAGCACGCCGCCGTGCACGGTGTGCGTGAGCGCGTTGGACAGCAGGTTGCGCAACAGGCGTTCGAGCTGCTGCGCGTCGCTGCGCACCCAGAGCGCCGTCGGGCGCAGCCGCCACTGCAAGCCCTTGGCTTCGGCCAGCACCGCGTATTCGGTGGAGAGGCGCTCGAACAAGGGTTGCAGCGGCAGCGAGCGGCACTGCGGCTGCAAGGCGCCGCTGTCCAGGCGCGACACGTCGAGCAGGTTTTCCACCAGCCCGTCCAGCGCCTGCGCCATGGCCTGCAACTGCTCCGCCGTCTGCGCCGCACGCCGGCCCTGCAGCTCGTGCGCGGCCTGTGCGGCCAGCAAGCCCAGCGCATGCACGGGTTGGCGCAAGTCATGGCTGGCGGCGGCCAGGAAGCGCGTCTGCGCTTCGCGCGCAGCCTGGGCTTGGGCCAGCAAGGCCTCGCGCTCGAAGCGCAGCGCGTGGCTCTCGCGCAGCAGTCGGGTGTGGCGCAAAGTCAGCGCCATCGCCAGGGCCACGGCCGACAGCACCAGCAAAGCGTTGTAGGCGCCGCTCCAACTGCCGAGCGACAGGAAGAGCGCGATCAATGCCACGGCGACGGGGGCGATCAGCATCACGAAGGCGCGCGGTTGCGGCGCCATCACGTTGATGCTGGCCACGCAGGTGATGCAGGCCAGCATGGCGGCGTACATCTGGGTGGCAGGCTGCCGCGCGTCGAAAGCCATCACCAGCGCCAGCGCCCAGAGTGCACCGGTGAGCAGCGCACCCAGCTCGGCGCGGCGCTCCCACGGTGCGGGGTCAGCGGCTTGCGGCAGCTGCGCCACCTGGCGCTTCCACAGCACGCGCAACACGATCAGCGCTGCAAATGCCGCGCCCCAGGCCAGCAGCGCCGGCAGCGCCACCCGGTCGATCTGCGTGCCCACATGCAACAGCACCAGCAGCGCCGCCGCCACCAGGCTCACGCCGCTCTGGGCGTAGAACAACAGCAGCATCGCGCGGCGCGTACGTTCGTCCAGGGGATGGGGCAGCATGCCCCGCATCATGCCCAGCGGCGCGCGCGTTGCCAGCCCTCCGAACGGATAGGCCCCGGGTGACGACTGCAATCCCCGGGGGTGTGTTGAGAAAGATGGCCGCTTCAGGCGGGCAACGATCCCGCGCCCATCGCCCGCAGCCCCAGCCGCAGCTTGTCCCGCCCGGGCGGCGCGCCGAACAAGCGGCTGTACTCGCGGCTGAACTGCGAGGGGCTGTCGTAGCCGACGCTGTAGCCGATGGCCGCGACGTCGCCGGCGTCCGCCAGGATGCGTGCCCGCGCCTCTTGCAGCCGGATCAGCTTCTGGTACTGCAACGGGCTCATGGTCGTCGCGCCGCGGAAGTGGCGGTGAAAGGACGACTCGCTCATGGCCACCATGTCGGCCAGCATCGGGATGGAAATGGCTTCGGCGTGATGGTTGCGAATGAAGCGGATGGCCCGCCCGATCTGCGACAGCCGGCTGTCGGCCAGGCCGATCTGCCGCACCATGGCGCCCTGCGCGCCGTGCAGCAGCCGCCACACCAGCTCGCGCTCCACCAGCGGGCCCAGCACGGCGGCGTCGCGCGGCGAGTCCTTCAGCCGCAGCAGGCGCACCACGGTGTCCAGCAGGTCCTCGGGCGCGTTGCTGACCGCAAAGCCGGCGGGTTCGCTCGCGGCCACTTCCGCGGGGTCCAGCTCCAGCAGCAGGGAGGAGATGGTTGCCAGCTGCAGCGTCAAGCCCGCGGCCAGGTAGGGAAGTTCGGGGCTGGCTTGGATCACGCAGCCGGCGATGGGCAGGTCCACGCTCACCACGAGGAACTGGCCCTCGCGGTACTCGAACATCTCGTCGCCCAGCATGGCGCGCTTGGCGCCCTGCGCCACGACCACGAAGGTCGGCTCCAGCACCACGTGCTGGAGCTCCGTCGGAGCCTCGGCCGCTACCGCGAACACGTCGCCTGCATTGCGATCACCCTTTGAGGTGGCGTGGCGCTTGATCAGCCTTTGCAATTCTTCGAGTGAGCCCATGGCGCAACCGTACCCGCTGCGCCCGTGCGGCTCAAGAGGCGTGCGAACGAACCGCTCAGGAATGACTGGATCGTGCAAGAGCTTGGCGGTTTTGGGCTATCGGCCCTGGGGCGGCCGCCCGGCTCGGTTCGAGCGGGGCGCACGATGGGCGAATCGTGCAATCACATGACCGGAATCGACTGCTCGAAATGGGCGCCGGCCGATTCAATGCGGGCCTTCGCGCAAGGAGGTCCACATGACGATGCAAGGCAACACCATTCTCGTCGCCGGCGGCACCCGTGGCATCGGCCGCGGCCTGGCCGAACTGCTGTGCCGGCTGGGCAACGAGGTCATCATCTTCGGCGGCGAGCCTGGCGCCGCTCAGGCCGTCGCGCGCGCCAACCCCCGCATGCGGGCCATCGACCTGGATCTGACCAACCCCTGGAGCGTCGCTGGCTTCTGCGAGCAGATCGCCGCGACTTGGGCCCACCTGAACATGCTCGTCAACATCTCGATCGCCTTCCCGGTGAGGGATCTGCCGGGCTTGCATGCGCTGCTCGACGCTGACGACAGCGACGAGAAGCTGGAAGCCCATCAGCTGGGCGTCCAGCAGCTGACCGGCGCGCTGTTGCCTCACTTTCGCAAGCGAGCGCGCAGCTCGGTCTTGAACGTCGCCGCAGGACCGATGCTGGCGCTGCCGAATGCACGGCGAGGAAGGCGCGTGGACGGCCTGGTCATCGAGACCGGCCTGCCAGCCTGCGCCATGTCGGTCAGAAAGCGCTGGGCCAGCGCCTGCATCGACGTGACCGACGTCGCCGTTCCGTCACGCGCGGAGCGCATGAGCCCGGCGCATGCCTCCCGGCCCCACGGCGTGCCCCGGGCCGAGTTCATCTCCAGCGTGGCTCACCTGCTCGCCGAAGGCCTGCACGAAGCGGCTGCCCTGTCACGGTTGCGAGCCCTCTGGCCGGCGGCCCAGCCTGCGACGCAAAAGTCCCGGGACGACGATCTGGTCTCGGCATACCACTGAATCAGCACGGCACCATTCGACGCCGTATTCGGACACACCATCGGGATAATGGCCGCGGCGCCGCCCGCGACACCCAGACCTGGGCAGGCCGTCCCTCCCAAAGCGTGAAGCGTCTCTTGAGTCCCCTGATGGTCGGTCGCGACAGCGAGCTGGATGTGCTCGCGGACGCGTTCGCCGACGCCTGCGCGGGAACGGTGCGCACCGTCGTGATCAGCGCGGAGGGTGGTGGCGGCAAGAGCCGGCTGATCCGGGAAGCAACCGAGCGCCTGGGCCGCCAGGCCCTGGTCCTGAGTGGCTGGTGTGTCGAGCAAAGCGAGCCGGGGCTGCCGTTCGCGCCCTTCGTCTCGGCCGTGCGGCGCCTGGTGCAGCTGCGCGGCGTTGCCGAGATCGTCACTCTCGTGGGGCATTCCGGCGCGCGCGAACTGGCACGGCTGCTGCCCGAGCTGGGGCCAGCACCATCGGAAGGCGACCCCGGCATGGCGCGCTCGCGGCTGTTCGAGTCATTGCGCCTGCTGCTCCAGAGTCTGGCCGCCCAGGCCCCGGTGGTGCTGGTGCTGGAAGACCTGCATTGGGCCGATCGCGCGACGCGCGACCTCCTCGCCTATCTGGCTCGCAACCTGCAGGGCACCCGCCTGCTGCTGGTCGCGTCGTACCGGACCGAGGCGCTGGCAGGAGCGCATCCGCTGCGTGGCGGATTGGCCGAGCTGGCCCGGATTGAAGGGGTGACCCCGCTCGCCCTGCCGCGCCTGTCGCGCACCGACGTGGCGCTGCACCTGAGCGCCATGCTGGGCCATGAGCCGGCGCCCGATGTCGTCAACGCCGTCCACACCCGCGGCGGTGGCGTGCCGCTGTTCACCGAAGCCCTGGTCACGCCGGAGGGTGCCGTGCGAACCCAGCTGCAGGGTTCGCTGCGCGATCTGCTGCTTGGCGCGGTGAACGAGTTGCCGGAACGGGCACGCGAAGTCCTGCACGCGATGGCGGTGGGTGGCCTTCGCGTCGGGCATCGGCTGCTGGCCGCCGTCGTCGGCGCCGATGGCCTGGATGCAGCGCTCCGCGCCGCAGTCACATCGCATGTCGTCATCGCAGCCGACGCGGAGGGCTACGCCTTCCGCCATGCCTTGATCCAGGAGGCGATCCGCGACGACCTGCTGCCCGGCGAACGGCAGCGCCTGCATCGCGCCTACGCCGAGGCCCTCGAGGCCGACCCGTCGCTGGGCGCCGACGCCTGGGTGGCGGCCAGCATCGCCTTGCACTGGCGCGCGGCAGACGACCCGGCCCGGGCGCTCAACGCGGCCTGGCAGGCCGCGCGGGAAGCCACCGCCCGCCTGGCCTATGCCGAGCAGTTGACGATGCTCGAACATGCACTCGACCTGTGGCCCCGCGTCGAGCCGACGCAGCGCCCGCAAGGCATCGATCGGGCGCAGCTGCTGGAGGCCGCGGCCGATGCCGCCTGCTGGGCCGTTGAGACCGAGCGTGGGCAGCGCATCGTCGAAGCCGGTCTCGCGGAACTCGATCCGGCGACCGACGGCGAGCGCATCGCCGCGCTGCTGCTCGAGCGCGCCATGATGCGCCAGCAGGGCATGCATGCGGGCGAGCTGAGCGACCTTCGCGAGGCCCTGCGTCTTGCCCCTGGGCCGACGCGCATACGCGCGGCGGCGCTCGGCCAGATCTGCCGCGCGCTGGCCCTGCACGGTCGCGCCGATGAGATGCGGGCGCTGGTGGACGAGTTGGACGCGTTGGCGATGCGACTCGGCGAGTCTGAGTGGACGGTCGAGGCCCTGGTGTCCGGTGCACTCGCCCGGCCTGCCGGCGACGTGGCCACGATGGAGCGGCTTGAACGCGCCTTGGGTGAAGCGCAGGCCGGCGCATCAGGGCGCGTAGAGATGATCGCCCGCGTCGCGATGGTCGACCTGCTCGACGCACGCGGCGAGCACGCGGCGGCGGTCGAGGCGGCAGGCATGGCCTGGCAGCGGGCACGCCAGCTCGGCCAGGCCCGCTATATGGGCGCGTCAGTCGCCCAGCTTCTTGCGCGCGCGCTGATGGCCGTCGGGCGCTGGGATGACGCGCTCGACCTGATCGGCGAGGCTCGCGAACTCGATCCCTCGCCTCTCGGCAGCCTGCAGCTGTCGCAGGTGGGTGGCCTCATTGCGGCCGGCCGAGGCAATCTGGCCGCGGCAGAGCGCGCCTTGAAAGCCCTGGCCGCCGCCGAAGAGAGTCCGCAGGACGCGCCCCGCCGCGCCGCCGCACAGCGCCAGCTGTCGATGGCGATCGCCCTGCTTCAAGGCGGCCCGGCCGCAGCCGTCGAGGCCGGCCATGGCATCGGGGCGCTCAGGGGCTGGCTGCCGCCACGACTGCTCTGGCCGCTGATCGCCCATGCGTGGCGCGCCTGCATCGGGTCGGGCCGTGCCGATGCGCTGCGCGATCTGCTCGTGGAGTCGTCCGAGCATCTGGCCCAGCCCGGCCCGGTGGAGCGGGCCTGCGCCCTGACATCGCTGGCCGAGCGCAGCCGCCTGGGCGGCGGTTCGGATGCGGTCGCCTGGGGCGCCGCGGTCGCGGCCTGGCAGGAGATCGGCAACCTTCCATGGCTGGCCTATGCGCTGATGCGCCAGGGTTCCGCGTGGCTTGCCGCCGGCCAACGTGGCGCGGCCATAGCGGCGCTGCGGCGCGCGGCGCTGTTCGCGCGGCAGCTGGGCGCCGAGCCCTTGAGCGCGCAACTCGCCACCGTGGCCGGCCGGGGCAGGGTCGAGCTCTGGCCGGACGAGGGCGGTGCGCCCCCAGCCTCGCCCCAGGGCCTGACGGCGCGCGAGGTCGAGGTGTTGGCGCTGCTGGTCGAGGGCCGCTCGAACAGGGAGATCGCCGCGGCGCTGTTCATCAGCGTGAAGACGGCGAGCGTGCATGTGTCGAACATCCTGGCCAAGCTCGAGGTGCCGTCGCGAGGCGCCGCTGCGGCGGCCGCGCACCGGCTGGGCTTGGTCGGCGCCGTGTGAGGCCGCCAGCTACAGCGACCTGATGTCGGCGATCAGTTCGGGGAATGCCTTGGCAGAAAAGGAATGGCCGCGATCGGTGAACGCACGTGAGGTCGCGCCCGGGAGCTTTTCGGCCCACCGGGCCAGGTGCGAGAAGGGAACCCACTCGTCGTCCGCGCTGTGATACAGCACGATCGCGCCCATGCTGGGCACGGTCGCGCCGAAATCGACGGGCAGCGCGAAGTCGTCGCCACCCCATTCGCCATCGGCGCATTTGTAGGGCGTGGCGATGAGGAACAGCCCGGCCAGCGACAGGTCCCGGCGCTCCTGCGTCAGGTACTTCAGCACCGCAGCGCCGCCCAGGGAGTGCGCCACCACGATGCTCGGGTCGCCGCCAGCTTTCAGCTCGGCCGCCATCTCGTCCCTCCACGTCTTGTAGACCACGTTCTCCAGCCCGGAGAACTTGGCATACCTGACCGCATGGTCAGGCCCGACGGCGCTCTTCAGATAGTTCGCAAGGGCCTGGTCTTCGGCGTGCGCGCCTTCGCCCGCGCCTTGCACAAACAAGATGTCGTGGTTCTGCATTCACTTGCCTCCGGGGTTGACTGGACTTGATCGATGGTTGGGCATGACGGCCTGGCCCTTGGCAGGCGACGCGGTCGCCAGGCTTCGCGGCCCGCGCGAGGTGGCCAGCCAGGAGCCGCAGAGGATGAGGGCGAAGGCAATGAGGATGCGGCCGTCGAGCGGCTCGCCGAGCAGCGCCACACCGGCGGCGACGGCCACGGCCGGCGACGCGTAGGTGATCACGACGGCCCGCTCCGAACCGATCTCGCGTATCAGCAGGAAGAAGGCCGCGAAGGCGACGGCCGTGCAGGCGATGCCCAGCGCAACGATCGCGACCACGGCCTGGGTGCTGGGCCAGGCGGCGGGCCAGCTGCCCAGGGCCGGGGCCAGATAGGCCAGCGCCGTGATGGC
>NZ_JBFUMO010000161.1:0-11044 GCF_054049355.1 Roseateles sp. P5_E11
GCGAAGGCCAGCGCGGCGCACACGTGCTGCGCGTGGCTGAACTTGGCCTTGAGCAGCTCGACCCTTTCGGCGTCACGCTCAAGGACATTGCCTTCGACGTCTGCGCCGGCGAGATCGTCGGCGTKGCSGGYGTGTCGGGCAACGGCCAGCAGGAGTTGCTCGCGGCGCTGTCGGGCGAGGACCCGCGCGCGGCGGCAGGGACCATCCAGCTCTTCGACCAGGACATCGCCCGCGCCACGCCGGGCCGGCGCCGCGCCGCCGGGCTGCACTTCGTGCCAGAGGAGCGCCTGGGCCGCGGCGCGGTACCGACGCTGTCGCTGGCCATGAACACGCTGCTGACGCGCACCGAGGCGGTGGGCCGGGGTGGCTGGATACGCATCGCCCAGGCGCGCCGGCTGGCGGCCAGGCTGATCGACAACTTCCGCGTCAAGGCCTCGGGCCCCGACGCGACGGCCCGTACGCTGTCGGGCGGCAACCTGCAGAAGTTCATCGTCGGCCGCGAGATCGACGCGAGCCCGAAGCTGCTGATCATTGCCCAGCCGACCTGGGGCGTGGACGTGGGCGCCGCCGCGCAGATACGCGGCGAGCTGCTGCGGCTGCGCAACCAGGGCTGCGCGCTGCTGGTGTTCAGCGAGGAGCTGGACGAGTTGTTCGAGATCTGCGACCGGCTGCACGTCATCGCCGACGGCCGGCTGTCGCCCTCGGTGCCCACGCCCCAGGCCACGCGCGAGCAGGTCGGCGAATGGATGTCGGGGCTGTGGCCCGCGACTGCAGAGGAGCTCGTCCATGCTCAGGCTTGAGCCGCGCACGCAAACCTCCATGCTGCTGGCCGTGGCCGCGCCGCTGCTGGCGCTGGCGCTCACGGTGGCCATCGGCGTGCTGCTGTTCACGGCCCTGGGCAAGGACCCGCTGCAGGCGTTGCGGCTGTTCTTCGTCGAGCCGCTGAAGAATGGCCGGGCACTGTCGGAACTCAGCGTCAAGGCCGTGCCGCTGGCACTGATCGCGCTGGGCCTGGCGGTGTGCTTTCGCGCCAACATCTGGAACATCGGCGCCGAGGGCCAGTTCGTGCTTGGCGCTCTGGGCGCCGGCTGGGTGGCCATGCAGGCCGGGCCCGGCACCTCCGCCTGGTTCGTCGTGCCGGTGCTGCTGGGCGGTGTCGCGGGCGGCATGTTGTGGGCCGGCGTCGTGGCGCTGCTGCGCGACCGCTTCAACACCAACGAGATCCTGGTCAGCCTGATGCTGGTCTATGTGGCCACGCTGCTGCTGAACTACCTGGTCTACGGGCCCTGGAAGGACCCGGATGGCTACAACTTCCCGCAGACCGTGCTGTTCGCGGCCTCGACGCGGCTGCCGCGCCTGGTGAACGGGTTGCGCATGAACGCGGGCGTGGTCATCGCGCTGCTGGCCGTGGCGGCCTTCGCGGTGTTCCAGTTCCGCACCTATCGCGGCTATGCGTTGACGGTCGGCGGCATCGCCCCGGCCGCCGCGCGCTATGCCGGCTTCTCGTCGCGCAGCGCGCTGTGGACGGCGCTGCTGCTGTCGGGCGGCATGGCGGGGCTGGCGGGCGCCTTCGAGGTGGCCGGGCCGCTGGGGCAGCTGACGCCCTATGTGCCGGTGGGCTATGGCTTCGCGGCCATCATCGTGGCCTTCGTCGGCCGGCTGCATCCTGTGGGCATCGTCTTCTCGTCGGTGCTGATGAGCATGTTCTACATCGGCGGCGAGCTGGCTCAGAGCCGCATGGGCCTGCCCAAGGCGCTGACCAGTGTCTTCCAGGGCGTATTGCTATTCACGCTGCTGGCCTGCGACCACGGCTTGCAGTACCGCATGCGCTGGGTGGCGGCGGTCAAGGCGAGGGCGACGGCATGAGCGCCGCGCCGGGCCGCCCCAAGCAAGCTCGCTCCCGCTTGGCGGGACAGGCCGAAGGCCGAAGGGTGCATCAATGAACGAGATTGCCTTGCTCATTGCCGCCACGCTGAGCGCCGGCACCGTGCTGGCCATCGCCGGCCTGGGCCTGCTGATCAATGAGCGGGCCGGCATCGTCAACCTGGGCACCGAGGGGCTGATGCTGGTGGCGGCCATCGCCGGCTTTGCCACCGCGGTACACAGCGGCTCCGATCTGCTGGGCTTCATCGCCGGCATGGCGGCGGGCGTCGTGCTGTCGCTGTTCTTCGGGCTGCTGGTGATCTGGCTCAACACCAACCAATACGCCACCGGCCTGGCGCTGAGCCTTTTCGGCGCCGGCTTCTCGGCCTTCGTCGGCATCGAGTACACGCAGCAACGGCTGGCCGAGCGCACGCACTGGGCCCTACCCGGCCTGGCCGATTTGCCGGTGCTGGGCAAGGCGCTGTTCGAGCACCACCCGGTCGTCTACCTGGCCATGGCGCTGGCGGTGGCGCTGCACTTCTTCCTGTACCGCACGCGGGCGGGGCTGGTGCTGCGCGCGGTGGGCGAGTCGCCCGAGTCGGCCCATGCGCTGGGCTACCCGGTGCGGCGCATCCGCCTCGCCGCCGTGGCCGCCGGCGGCGCGCTGTGCGGCCTGGCCGGCGCCTACCTGTCCCTCATCTACACGCCGCTGTGGGTGGAGGGCATGGTGGCCGGCAAGGGCTGGATCGCACTGGCGCTGACCACCTTCGCCACCTGGCGGCCGGCCCGCGTGCTGCTGGGCGCCTACCTGTTCGGCGGTGTGACGATGCTGCAGTTCCACCTGCAGAGCGAAGGCATCGCCATCTCCAGCCACTGGCTGAGCATGCTGCCCTACCTCGCCACCATCGCCGTGCTGGTGCTGATCTCGCGCAACCCGGCCTGGATCAAGGCCAACATGCCGGCGTCGCTTGGCAAGCCTTTCAAACCCGGCCATTGAATTCCTTGTCTCAACCGCTCACCCAGGAGAAACGCATGACATCCCTTGCCACCCGCCGGACCTTCGCGCTTGCCGCACTGGCCGCCGCCGCACTCGCGGGCTGCTCCAAGAAGGAAGAGCCCCCCGCCGCCGCGACGCCCGCGTCCGCCGCCGCCGCCAAACCCGAGCCGCTGAAGATCGCCTTCGCCTACGTCGGCCCGGTGGGTGACGGCGGCTGGACGTTTGCCCACGACAACGCCCGCAAGGCGCTGGAGAAGGAGTTCGGCGACAAGATCGCCACCAGCTTCGTCGAGAAAGTGCCCGAAGCGGCCGACGCCGAACGCGTCTTCAACGACCTGGTGGGCCAGGGCAACAAGCTGGTGTTCGGCACCACCTTCGGCTACATGGAGCCCATGCTCAAGGTCGCGGCCGAGCACAAGGACGTGAAGTTCGAGCACGCCACCGGCTACAAGACGGCCGAGAACCTGCGCACCTACGACAGCCGCACCTACGAGGGCGCCTACCTGGCCGGCGTCATCGCCGGGTCCATGACCAAGACCAACACCCTCGGCGTGGTCGGCTCCATCCCCATCCCCGAGGTCATCCGCAACATCAACAGCTTCACGCTGGGCGCGCAGAGCGTGAACCCCAAGATCAAGACCAAGGTGGTCTGGGTCAACGAGTGGTTCGACCCGCCGAAGGAAACCGAGGCCGCCACCGCGCTGATCAACGGCGGCGCCGACGTGCTGATGCAGAACACCGACTCCGCCGCGGTGCTCAAGACCGCCGAGGAAAAGGGCAAGCGCGCCTTCGGCTGGGACTCCGACATGAAGGCCTACGGCCCCAAGGCCCACCTGGCTTCGGCCGTCATCAACTGGGCGCCGTACTACATCAAGGCCACGCGCGACGCGCTGGACGGCAAGTGGGCCACCGGCAAGGCCTGGTGGGGCGTGAAGGAAGGCGCCATCGACATCGTCTCCCTCGCCGACGACGTGCCGGCCGAGGCCAAGGCCAAGGTCGAGCAGGTCAAGGCCGGCCTCAAGGACGGCAGCTTCTCGATCTGGAAGGGCCCGCTGGTCGACAACACCGGCAAGGAAGTGCTGGCCAAGGATGCCGTCGCTGATGATGCCTTCCTGGGCGGCATCAAGTTCTTCGTCAAAGGTGTCGAAGGCAAAGTCCCTGGCGCGAAATGAAGCCCCTCGGCCAAGGAGTACCTTGGCCGGTCCCCCGAGGGGACGGCGATGCTTGCGGCATTGAGCCGCAAGCACATCGCCAGACGGGCCGGCTTGGGAACGGCCCGGCGCTCGGCCCACAAAGACACTACGGCCATGAGTACTGAAATCGACTTCGACCGAATCCCCCGCTCGGCCCTCCCCGGGCTGCTGGCTCGCGCCCCCAAGGCCGAGCTGCACATCCACATCGAGGGCTCGCTGGAGCCCGAGCTGATCTTTGCGCTGGCGGCGCGCAATGGCGTGGCGCTGCCTTATGCCAGCGTGGAGGCGCTGCGCGCGGCCTATGCCTTCACCGACCTGCAGAGCTTCCTGGACATCTACTACGCCGGGGCCAGCGTGCTGCTGCACGAGCAGGACTTCTACGACATGGCCTGGGCCTACTTCGAGAAGGCGGCCCGCGACCACGTCGTCCATGCCGAGCTGTTCTTCGATCCGCAGACGCACACCGCGCGCGGCGTGCCCATGGGCACGGTCATCCAGGGCCTGTCGCGCGCCTGCACCGATGCGCGCGAAAAGCTGGGCGTCAGCGCCGCGCTCATCCTGTGCTTCCTGCGCCACCTGAGCGAGGCCGACGCCTTCGCCACGCTGGAACAAGCCCTGCCCTACCGCGCGCATTTCATCGGCGTCGGGCTGGACAGCTCGGAGCGCGGCAACCCACCCAGCAAGTTCACGCGCGTGTTCGTGCGCTGCGCAGAACTGGGCCTGCACCGCGTGGCCCATGCCGGCGAGGAGGGGCCACCGACCTACATCGAAGAGGCCCTGGACCTGCTGCGCGTGGAGCGCATCGACCACGGCGTGCGGGCCATAGAGAGCCCGGCGCTGATGCACCGCCTTGCGCTTGAGCGCATGCCGCTGACGGTCTGCCCGCTGTCCAACGTCAAGCTCTGCGTCGTGCCCGACCTGGCCATGCACCCGCTGCCCCAACTGCTGGCCGCCGGCCTGGCCGTGACCATCAACTCCGACGATCCGGCCTACTTCGGCGGCTACCTCAACAAGAACCTGTCGGCGCTGTTCGACGCTCTGCCTCAATGGGGCGCGCGCGAGGCTTATCAGCTGCTGCGCAACAGCCTCGAAGCGAGCTTCCTGCCACCGCCGGCCCGCGCCCCCTGGGTGGCGGCGCTGAACGCCGAGTTCGCGCGGGCGGTGGTCTAGGAGCCGCCCACTGCGGTTCGCCGCGGCCTGACTCACCAGGTGGTAACTTCCGCGCCGCGTGGGCGCCTTCGCCTGGGGAGCAACAACATGAAATCGACCGTTTTCAGCCTGGCCACCGCCCTGGGGGCTGGCAGCGTACTGGCAGCCGCACCGGCATCACACATCGACGAAGTCCTCGTCTACCCGGGCGGCGCCCAGGTCACGCGGCTGGCCACCGTCGCGGCCGGCGCGCGCGAGCTGGTGCTGAACTGCCTGTCGGCCCGCTTCGACCCTGACTCGCTGCAGATCGACGCGCCCGCCAGCGTCAACCTCGGGCCGGTGCAACTGGAGACGCTGCCGCGCGAGCGCGTGCCCGAGTGCGCGCAAAGCCCGCTGGACGAGCAGGTCCGCAAGCTGGAGGGCCAGCGTGACACGCTGACCGCCGAGTCAAGCGCACTGGACACCGGCCTCGGCTACCTCAAGGCCCTGGGCGCTGGCGAGGCGCGGGCCACACCGGCCACAGGCATCGGCGCGACGGCAGACACGATCCGCAAGACTGCGTTGGAGGGCCTGCTGCGCCAGGCCGCCATCCGCCGCCAGTTGGAAGACCTGGACAAGCAGCTCGCCCCGCTCAAGTCCGAGCGAGACGGCGTGGCCGCCGCCAACCCGCAATGGCGCAGCCTGCGCCTGCGGCTGTCGACCGCGCGCGAGGCCGAGCTGAAGCTGAACTACCGGGTGACGCAGGCCGGCTGGGCGCCGAGCTACCGCGCACTGCTGGACACCACCTCGGGCGCGCTGAACCTGGAGCGCCTGGCCCAGGTGTCGCAGCAAAGCGGCGAGGACTGGAAGAACGTGAAGCTGCGGCTGACAACGGCGCAGGTGGCTCAGAAGGTCGGGCCCGGCTCTCCCCGGCCCTGGCAGCTCGACCTGGCGACCGCCCGCGTGCCGGCACCCGCGATGTCAGTTGCCGATTCGGTGGTCGTGACAGGCCAACGGGCCAACCTCGTCAGCCGGACCGCCGCCGAAGAGGCGGCAGGCAAGCTGGAGCGCTTCGACCTCGGGGTGTTCGAGGGCAGCTACGCGACCGAGTTCGCGCTGCCGCTGCGCGTCACCGTCGACAGCGGCACGCAGCGCGCCAGCCTGACGCTCGGCAGCGAGAAGCTGCAGGCCAAGGTGCTGGCCCGCGTGCAGCCGCAAAGCGAGGCTGCCGCCTATCTCGTGGCCGACGCCGCCAAACCCGCCGGCGCCTGGCCACGCGGCGCCGTGCAACTGGTGCGCGACGGCGCGCTGGTGGGCAGCACCCTGTTCAATATCGCCAGCGGCGACGAGCGCCTGGAGCTGCCCTTCGGCCGCGACGACGCGCTGCGCGTGCTGGTTGAGCCCGAGCAGCGCAATGCCGGCAACACCGGCTTCATCAGCACGCGAGCAGAGCACCGCTATGGCCGCGCCTACGTCGTCGAGAACCGCCACACGGCGGGCACGGTGACCCTGCAGCTCATCGAGGCCGCGCCCGTGTCGCAACACGAGGACATCAAGGTGCAGTCTCAATTCAGCCCGGCGCCGACGACTCAGGCGTGGCGCAAGCAGGCAGGGCTGGTGATGTGGGAGCAGCCTCTGGCGGCGGGAGCCAGCCAGCGGTTCATGGCGGACTACGTCATCAGCGCGCCGAAGGAGGCGCAGGTGACGGGGTTGCGTTGAGCGGGTTGAGTTGGCGACTTTCGCTCGCCGCGACGGGCCGTGCCGGGAGTTCGCCCCGGCGGACGACAGCCAAACCCGCAAGCCGGCTGGCGCCGGCTGTTCATCACTCCCCCTCTGAGCCCGCCGAGCAGCGCAGGGCCTTGAGGGCGTGCGCGCAGCGCACTTCAAGAACTGACTCCGCGCAACTGTTTGASCRSAGCGTAGCGGCGCGAGTTTTGCGCGGGCCCTCAAGGYCTGAGCASCGCAGGRAACCCCGCAGCGCAGCGRAGGGGCGGGCGGATCRGGGGCGACTTTTTGCCTTCTTTTTGGTCGCTCAAAAAGAAGGTCGCCCGCCGGGGCGACGTCCCGGCATGGGCCTAGCCAAGAACACACCGCAGCCGGAGGCCCCGCAATGCCTCTGATCGAACTCAAAGACGTCGCCCGCCACTATCAACTCGGCGAAATCGACGTCCCCGCCCTCGACGGCGTCAGCCTCAACATCGAGGCTGGCGAGTTCGTCGCCATCATGGGCCAGTCGGGCTCGGGCAAGAGCACGCTGATGAATGTGCTGGGCTGCCTGGACAACCCCACCAGCGGCAGCTTCGTCATCGACGGCAAGGACGCCAGCACCCTCGGCCCTGACGAGCTCGCCGCCCTGCGCCGCGAACGCTTCGGCTTCATCTTCCAGCGCTACCACCTGCTGCCCCACCTGGACGCGCGCGCCAACGCCGCCCTGCCCGCCGTCTATGCCGGCGTCGGCACCGGTGCGCGCGGCGGGCGGGCGCGGGCGCTGCTGGAGCGGCTGGGCCTGGGCGACCGCCTGCACCACCGGCCCAATGAACTCTCGGGCGGCCAGCAGCAGCGCGTGTCCATCGCCCGGGCGCTGATGAACGGTGGCCAGATCATCCTGGCCGACGAACCCACCGGCGCGCTGGACTCGGCCTCCGGCGCCGAGATGCTGCGCCTGCTCGAAGAGCTGAACCAGCGCGGCCACACCATCATCCTCGTCACCCACGACGCCGCCGTGGCGGCTCATGCGCGGCGCGTCATCGAGCTGAAGGACGGCAAGGTCGTCGCCGACAACGGCACGCCGGCCGGCCACATCGCACCCACCGAACTGCCCAGCGATGCGCCGCCCGTGAAGGAAGGCGGCCGCCTGCGCCGCCTGCAGGTGCAATGGCGCGAGGCCGTCGCGACGGCCCTGCTGGCGCTCAAGGGCAACCGGCTGCGCACGGCCCTGTCCATGCTGGGCATCAGCATCGGCATCGCCTCCGTCGTCAGCATCGTCGCGCTGACCACCGCCGCCCGTGACTCCATCGAGACGGACCTCAGCAGCCTGATCTCGKGACGCATCCCCGTCTGGCGCGGCAACCCCGCCCTGCCGCCGGGCGCCGTGCCCCAACCCTTCCGGCCGCACGAGATCGACTCGCTGCGCGCGCTCAATGGCGTCAAGAGCATCACACTGAACCGCCAGATGCAGCTGACCGCCCGCCACCAGTCGCGCGACGCGATGCTGGAGGCCATCGGTGGCGACACGGCCACGCTGAAGGCGCGCAAGCTCAAGCTCGTGCAGGGCCGCTATCTCAGCGCGATGGATTACGAGACCCGCAGCCAGGTCATCGTGCTCGACGAAAAATCGCGCGACGCGCTGTTCAAGAAAGGCGAGTCACCACTGGGCCAGCTCGTCTTCGTCAACCCCGGCATGGCGCCTGACGCCCAGGCCGCCCAGCAGCCAGGCGCGCCGCCACCGCCCACCGCCGCCCTGCCCTTCACGGTCGTCGGCGTCGTCGCACCCGAGGGCGGCGCCTTCAGCTTTGGCAGCTGGCTGGGCCAGCTCTACATCCCGCACACCACCTTCTCGCGCAAGCTGGACGCCCGCGCCGATGTCGACAACTTCGACGTGCTGCTGGACCTGACCGTGCCGCCTCAGCAGGTGCGCGAGCAGATCATCCACCGCCTCAAGGCCCTGCACGGCCGCGAGGACTTCGGCACCTGGAACGGCGAAGAGGAGTTCCGCAAGTTCCAGAGCGTGACCAGCGCGATGGCGGCGCTGTTCGCTGGCGTCGCGGCCATCTCGCTGCTGGTGGGCGGCGTGGGCGTCATGAACATCATGCTGGTGTCAGTGTCCGAGCGCACCCGCGAGATCGGCATCCGCATGGCCGTTGGCGCGCGCCAGGGCGATGTGCGGCTGCAGTTCCTCATCGAGGCCGTCGTGCTGTGCATCCTGGGCGGCCTTGTGGGTGTCTGCCTGAGCTGGCTGGCGGCCCAGGCCGTCAACGCGGCCCAGCAGCATCTGCATGTGGTCATCAGCTGGGCGGCACTCGGCGTGGCCTTTGCGGTGTCCAGCGGCGTAGGCCTGGTGTTTGGCACGCTGCCCGCGCGCCGTGCGGCGGCTCTCAGCCCGGTCGACGCGCTGGCACGGGAGTAGAAATGGAGCCCCTCGTCCAAGGAGAACCTTGGCCGGTCCCCCGAGGGGACGGCGATGCTTGCGGCATCAAGCCGCAAGCACATCGCCGGAGCGGGCCGCGGCTAGGGAGCGGCCCGTCGCTCGTCCCGCCAGATTCACGACGTATGCGACGCGAGGCGAATGGACAACTGATATGAAAACGAGACAGACCCTGATCGTCCTGGCCGCCGCCCTGCTGCTTGCCGGCTGCGCGCTCGGCCCCGCGGCCAAGGCACCTGACGTACCGGTGCCCACGGCCTGGAGCCTGGGCAGCGGCGACGCGGCGCCCGACTGGGCCGGCCTGCTGGACCCCCAGCTCGCCGCGCTGCAGGCCCGCGCACTGGAAGCCAACCGTGACATCGCCCGCGCCGCGCTGAGCTGGAAGCAAGCGCAACTGCTGGCCGAGCAGAGCGCGTTGCGCTGGACGCCCAGCGCCAGCCTGTCGGCCAATGCCAGCCGCCCGATCGAGACGCAGAGCAGCACGCGCAACGTCGAGGTCGGCGGCGTCACGATCCCGGTGACGACCTCGACCGGCTGGAGCCGCAGCTATGGCGCCTCCGTCGGCGTCGGCTACGAACTCGACCTGTGGGACCGCCTGACCCAGAGCACGGCCGCCCAGCGCGCCAATGCCGAGGCCACCCGCACCGACATCGACGCCGCCCGCCTGTCCATCCGCAGCCAGGTGGCCGAGGCCTACTGGACGCTCGCCGCCATCCGCGCACAAAAGCCGCTGGCCGAGACCCAGCTCGCGCTGACCCGCGAGACGCTGGAGCTGACGCGATCCCGCGTTCGTGAAGGCAAGCTGCTGCCGATTGAGGTCGACAAGATCGCCGTCAACCTGCAGGCCGCCGAGTCGCGCCTGGCCGACCTCGCCGCCGACGCGCAGTTGCAGCGCCAGATCCTCGCGTTGCTGCTCGACGAGCCCCTGCCCGGCCCCTCGCCCGAGGCTGCGCTGCCGGCGGGTGAGCCGCCACGCTGGCGCCTGGCCGAGCCCGCCGAGGTGCTCGCGCGCCGCCCGGATGTGCAGAAGGCCCGCTTCGGTGTGGATGCGTCCCTGGCGCGGCTGCGCGTCAGCGAGGCCGACCGCTACCCGCGCCTGTCCTTCTCCGCAGGCTTGAGCACCGGCGGCAGCCATGCACGAGACTGGTTGTCGCAGCCGCTGGCGTCTCTCGGCACCAACCTCATCGTGCCGATGATCGACTGGCAGCGCCTGGCCCTGCAGCGCGACGGCGCCCGCACAGAGCTCGATGCCGCCGCGCTCGCCCTGCGCGACACACTGCAACGCGCGCTGGCCGACATCGAGACCCAGCGCATCGAGGCCGAGCGCGTGGCCCAGCAGCTTGCCGCCAACGAAGGCCGGCTGCGCGAGGCGACCGAGAACGAGCGCCTGGCCGCGCTGCGCTACGAGGTAGGCGCCGTGGCCCGTGCCGACTGGCTGCAGACGCGCAGCGCCGTGCTCGACGCCGAGCAGGGACGCATCCGCCTGCGGCTGCAGCAATGGGTCAGGCAGGCGGCGCTGTTCAAGTCGCTCGGCGGGGCATGAGCCAAGACAGGCTCAAGGTCCTGTTCATCTGCAGCCGCAACCAGTGGCGCAGCCCAACGGCCGAGCAGGTGTTCCGCCGCCACCCGGCCCTGCACGTGCGCTCGGCCGGCACCAGCGCCAGCGCGCGCAAGCAGGTCAGCGCTGCCGACCTCGAGTGGGCCGACGTCATCCTCGTC
>NZ_JBFUMO010000162.1:0-11001 GCF_054049355.1 Roseateles sp. P5_E11
GGCCCGAGCTGTGCGTCAGCAGCAGGCGCAACGTGATGGCGGCCTTGTCGGCGCCACCGCAGCCTGGCAGATAGCGCTGCAGTGGCGCCTCGAGGTCAAGCTGGCCGCGCTCGCGCAGCAGCTGCACCAGCGTGGCGGTGACGACCGGCTTGGTCAGCGAGGCGGCGTCGAAGATGGTGGCCTCGTCCAGCGGCTCGGGCGCCGGCTCGACGGCACGCTGGCCGTAGGCGCGATGGTGGCTGCCGTGGCCGACGCGCTCGACCCACAGCGCGGCGCCTGGCAGCTGGCCCTGGGCGATGAAGCGCTCGACGGCCGCGTCGGCTTCGGCGAGCGGTTGGGGTGCGAGGCTGGGGTGGTGGGCGCAACTGACCAGCAGGGCGGCGGCCAGCAGCCCTGCGATGGTGAGGGCAGGTCTCATGGCCGGGATTCTCAGGGCCCGGCGGGCCCGCTCAACCGCGTCGTGCGGCCTCGATCTTGGCGATGTCGATCTTCTGCATCTCCATCATGGCCTCGAAGGCCCGCTTGGCAGCGGCGGTATCGGGGTCGCTGATGGCATCGATGAGCGCGCGCGGCGTGATCTGCCACGACAGCCCCCAGCGGTCCTTGCACCAGCCGCATTGGCTTTCCTGCCCACCATTGCCGACGATGGCTTTCCACAGGCGGTCGGTCTCGGCCTGGTTGTCGGTGGCGATCTGGAAGGAGAAGGCTTCGCTGTGCTTGAACATCGGGCCACCGTTCAAGCCGATGCACGGGATGCCGGCGACGGTGAACTCCACGGTCAGCACGTTGCCCTGCTTGCCGTCGGGGTAGTCGCCCGGCGCGCGGTGGACAGCGCCGACGCGGCTGTCGGGGAAGGTCTCGGCATAGAAACGCGCGGCGGCTTCGGCGTCACCGTCATACCAGAGGCAGATCGTGTTCTTGGCAGTCATGGGCATCTCCTGGTTGGGCGGCCAGCCTAGGCGGGGCCTGACGGAAAGTTGATCCCTAGGAACAGCCGCGTTATGTTGCGCGCCATGAAACTCCGTCGCGCTCTTTTGGCAGGTTCGATTCTTGCCACGCTGCTGGCCGTCATGTCCGCTTCACACGCCCAAGCGCCAGCGCCTACCCAGGCCGGCCTGCAGCTCGTGCAGGCCACACCGGCAGCACAGCGCGGTGAGCTGCTGCAGCCCTTCACCGAGGCCGCCCGCAGCGACTGGCACCACACGCCGCGCCGCCGTGACGGCATCGCCTTGAAGGCGATGTCTCCCGCGCAGCGCGAGGCGACGACGGCCCTGCTGCGCACCGCGCTGAACGAGAGCGGGCTGGACAAGGTGAGGGCGCTGATGGCGCTGGAGATCGCGTTGCGCCAGATCGAAGGCTCGGGAAGCTCTCGCGACCCCGAGAACTACGCCGTCGCGCTGTTCGGCGAGCCCGGCGCTGCCGGCTGGGGATGGCGCGTCGAGGGGCATCACCTGTCGCTGCACTTCAGCCTGAACGGCGACCGCTATGTGTCGACGCTGCCGCAATTCTTTGGCGCCAACCCGGCCGTCGTGCCTGCCGGGCCGCGGCAGGGCTTTCGCCTGCTGGGTAGCGAGGAAGACCTGGCCCGCCAATGGCTGGCCGGTCTGGCGCCGGCACAGCGTTCGCGCGCCATCTTCAGCACCCGCCCCTTTGGCGACATCGTCAGCGGCAATGCCGCGCGTGCCAGGCCGCTGGACGCCATGGGCCTGCCCTTCGCGGACATGGACGCCGGCCAGCAGGCCCAGGTGCTGAAGCTGATCACCGCCTTGGCCGACCACCTTCAACCCGATCTGGCCCAGGCTCGCCTGGGCCGCGTGCGCGCCGCGCCGCTCGACGGCATCCGCATGGGCTGGGCCGGATCAACGCAGGCCGGCCAGCCGTTTTACTTCCGCATCCAGGGCGCCAGCTTCCTCATCGAGTTCGACAACTCGGGTGGCAACCACATCCATTCGGTGTGGCGCGACTTCGACGGCGACTTCGGCCGCGACGTGCTGGGCGAGCACTACCGCAAGGCCGAGGGCAGTGCACATCGCCACCGGTCGTCTACTTCACCTTGACCACCACCTTGCCCTTGGCCCGGCCTGTCTCGACATAGGCCAGCGCGTCGTTCGTCGATTCGAACGCAAAGACGCGGTCCACGACCGGGCGTATCGCGCCGGCGTCGACCAGGCGAGTGATCTCGCGCAGCTGTTGCCCGCTGGCCCGCATGAAGAGGAACGAGTAGTTCAAGCCCAGGCGCGCTGCCGCCCGCCTGACGCCGGCGCTCAACAGGCGCACGACGAGGCGCACGAACCAGGGCGCGCCCAGGCCCTTTGCGAAGGCAGGATCGGGCGGGCCGGAGATCGAGATGAGGGTGCCGCCGGGTTTGAGTACGCGCAGGGACTTGTGCAATGCCGCGGTGTCCTGGCTGTGCAGCACGACGTCGTAGTCCTGCAGCACGCGCTCGAAGTCATCGTTGCGGTAGTCGATGACGACATCGGCGCCCAGGCGCTTCACGAGCTTGATGTTGGCGCTGCTGGTCGTGGTGGCGACGGTGGCCCCCACATGCTTGGCCAGCTGGATGGCGAAGCTGCCGACGCCACCGGAGCCGGCCTGGATGAAGACTTTCTGCCCCTTCTTCAGCTTGGCCCTCTCGATGAGGGCCTGCCAGGCGGTCAGGCCCACCAGCGGCAGCGACGCGGCCTCTTCCATGCTGAGCGCCTTGGGCTTGAGCGCCAGGGACGCCTCCTTGACGGCCACGTATTCGGCGAAGCTGCCGATGCGGAAGTCATCGGGCCGCGCATAGACCTCGTCGCCCGGCTTGAAACCTTGCACGCGCGGCCCGACTTCGGTGACGACGCCGGCCACGTCATGGCCCAGCACCAGGGGCAGGCGGTAGGGCAGGATGAGCTTGAACTCGCCGCTCCTGATCTTGGCGTCCAGCAGGTTCACGCCGGCGGCGTGGACCTGGACCAGCACCTCGTCATCGCGCAGCGTCGGAGCCGGCACCTCTGCCGACCGCAATGTGCGGTTCTTGCCGTAGCGGTCGAGGAGAAAGGCTTTCATGATGCGCTCGCCGACGATACCGCGTCGAGCTGCAGATCGCGCCGGATGCCGGCGTCCACCAGGCCGGCGGGCGCGAACCRGCGCAGCAGTCGCAGGCGGCTCGCGAGCCCGCCGGCCGTGTAGCGGAGTTGCGGCTGAGCTGCGCTGGCGGCTTTCAGTACGACCTCGGCGACGACGTCGGGCTGGTCCGCGGTCGTCATCACTTGCCTCACCCTCTCGCTCACCGCCACACGGGCCTCGCGGTATGCATCGAGCTTGGCATCGGGCTCCAGGAAGTTGGCGTCGAACGGCGTCTTGGTGTAGGCCGGTTCGACGACCGAGACCCGGATGCCGCGGGTGCGCAGCTCGTGGTCGAGCGACTCGGAATAGCCTTCGATCGCGTGCTTGGTTGCGGCGTAGAGCGCGCCGTAGGGCATGGGCAGGAAGCCCAGCACGGAGCCGATGTTGATGATGCGGCCGCTGCCCTGGCGCCGCATGTGCGGCAGGACGGCCCGCGTCATGCGGACGATGCCGAAGAAGTTGGTGTCGAAGATGGCCTGCGCCTGCTCGATGGAGCTTTCCTCCGCGCCGGCCGGCGCGACGCCAAAGCCGGCGTTGTTGATGAGCAGGTCGATGCGGCCGTGCAGCGCCATCACCTGGTCCACTGCGGCCTGGACCGAGTCGTCCAGCGTCACGTCCAGGGCCAGCATCTTGAACCCGCGCTGCCCCGCCTGCCGCCCCTGCCGGCTGGTGCCGTACACGGTGTAGCCCGCCTTCGCGAGCCGCTCGGCGGTGGCCTGGCCTATGCCTGAGGAGGCGCCCGTCACGAGGGCGATCTTGTTGTTCGTGTTCATGGTGTTCTTTCGTCCGCGTGTGGAGGTCAGGAGCTCGCCGGCGTACGCGGTGCGCGGCGGGTCAGGAAGGATTGAGGCTTTGTTCGCATGATGTTCGTCATATTAAAAGGCGAGCAAAAGGCCGACTGCGTCGGTGAGGGTTCAGGGATGGCTGGGGGCCAGGCGTTTCAGCGCCGCGTCGAGCATGCTGCTCGACAGTGCAGGTTCGTCAACGGCGCGTGCCAGCAGCAGGGCGCCGACCATGGTCGCCAGGGTCACCAATGCGTGTTCATGCGCYGCGGGTTGCCCCCAATCAGGCGACTGGCGCGCAATCAGGTCCACCATCGCCTTGATGTGGCGGGTGGTCACCCGGCGCACCTCGGGAGCCTGGCGGGATGTCTCCGAGCCCAGGGCCGCCAGTGGGCAGCCGAGTTCCACCTGCTCGACGTGGGCCTTGGAGAGGTAGGCGTGCAGCATGGTCTCCAGGGTCTTGTCGGGCGGCGTGTGGGCGACGGCGTCGGCCACGGCGGCGGCTGCCTGGGCACAGGCCAGCCCGGCCGCCTCCGCCAGCATGGCCTCGCGGGACGGGAAGTGGGCGTAGAAGGCGCCGTGGGTCAGGCCCGCCTCTTTCATGATGTCGGCGACACCCGTGCCGTCATAGCCACTGCGGCGGATGGCTCGTGCCGCGGCCGACACGATGCGTTCGTGCGAGGCCTCCTTGGCCGCGGCTCTGGCATTGCTTGCTGTATTTCGCATGACGCTCATCATACGTCATGCGATCCGGGGCTGCCGTGATTTTTCTGGCACTTGCCTCAGGCCGGGACCGTTCGCCGGCCCCGCAGCGCCACGCCGACCCCCATCAAGCCGGCCACCAGCATCGCCCAGCTGCCCGGCTCGGGCACCGAGGTGACGGTGAAGTTGTCGAAGCTCGCGTCCATGCCCTGGCCGAACAGGCGTTCCGACACCGGGATGGAGACGGCCAGGTCCGGCCGGTCGGGGTGCTGGAAGGGGAAGGCGTCGAGCAGGCTGAAGAGGCCGTGGCCGATGGTCAGGTTGTGGATCTTGCCGGCCAGGGCCTCGCCCGGGCCATAGGACGGATAGACGCCGGACCAGTTGGCGCCCTGCTGGTCGAGCGGGATGCCGACGTTGTCGACCTGGGACACCAGTGCACCGTCGAGAAAGTAGCTGACGCTGCCGGCATCGCTGTAGCTGATGGAAGCCGTGTGCGGCCCGGGGCCGATGTCGATCTGCTTGATGATCTGCGTGTACATCTTGTCGATGCCGACGTAGCCCGGATCGCCCGGCAACAGCGCCGGGTTGGTGACCGACGACGGCAGGCGCTCGATCAGCGTGAAGGCGGTCGAGCCTGAGATGAACCAGTCGAACAGCTGGCCGGTGGAGAAGTCGATCATGTTCATGACCGCACCAGCCTGCTGGCCTTCGAGGGCCGTGGCCGAATAGGGCAGGCCGCTCTGGATGTAGCTGCCGCTGATGACGCGGCCCGCCGCCTGGGTGTTGTGGGCCGTGGCGCTGATGGTGGAGGAGAAGGTCAGCGAGCCGCCGGTGGGCACGGCGAAGGCCTGGCTGCTGGTGGCGATGTATTTGAGGTGGTCGTAGACGCTGAAGTCATAGCCCGTCTGGAAGACCGGGGCCTTGATGGCGAAGCTGCCGCCCGAGAAGTCGCGCGTGTCGCCGAGGGCCATTTCGCCCAGGCCATAGGGGTTGACCCATTTGGCGCCATAGCTGGCCAGGGAATAGCCGGGCGTGTCGAAGCTGTCGTAGACGACGGTACCCGCCGTAGCTGGCGTTGCGGCCAGCGCCAACCCCGCAGCCAACACCAAGGTCGTGCGCTGCATGGCCGCGCGGGTCCAGTGAGTCTGGCTTGAGTTCATGAGTGCCCCTTGAATGAAGCTGCGTTGCTTCGCGGCTGACGATCAGGCCATGGAGTGGCGATCGGTCCACAGGGTTTCCCAGGTCAAGGGCGGTTGCTCATCAAGATTGGGGATGCCAGGGCGATGATCCGATGGTGGATCGGGCGGCTGGGCGGCTGAAGACTTAACCGCAGCTCATACCTCATGACGGTTTGGTCATTCAATCAGTCGCCAAGTTGACTGCCACGCCCGCCGCTCTGGCGTTACGGTTGAGACTTCCTTGTTTGTCTCCTCCTCCCGCAAGGGTGGATTCAGCCCTTCGAACCGGTGCGCCGGTCGAAGGGATTTTTCTTTGCCTGAGGGCCTTGCGTGCAAACCGCATAACTGTTCGCGTTTTGCTTCGTTTGCCGAAGAAGCCCTGAACCCTAGCCTTGCTCGGTTTTCGCATGAGAGCCGACATGAGCACCGTTGCTTTTGAAGAACCCGAAGTCCTGGCCCGCGCCCGCGAGGCTGCCCAGGCCGCTGTGCTGCCCTTCGCAGGCAGCGTCGCACCGCGCGATGCCTGGGCCCTGGTCCAGGCGGGCCGCGCCGTCCTCGTCGACGTGCGCAGCGCCGAGGAGCGCCATTTCGTCGGCCATGTGCCGGGCAGCCTGCACGTGGCCTGGGCCACAGGCACCTCGCTGAACCGCAACCCGCGTTTCGCCAAGGAGCTGGACGCCAAGGTGGGCGGCAAATCCGGCAACGAGCTGCCGGTGCTGCTGCTGTGCCGCAGCGGCAAGCGCTCGGCGCTGGCTGCTGAAGCCGCGGCCAAGGCCGGTCTCGCCAACGTCTTCAATGTGCAGGAAGGCTTCGAGGGCGACAGCGACGACCACCAGCAGCGCGGCCATTTCAATGGCTGGCGTTTCCACAGCCTGCCCTGGGTGCAGGACTGATGGATACGGTCGACGACCTTTCCGGCATCGTCTCGGCGCTGCGTGGCGCGCGCCGACGCTGGCGCGAAGAGCATCGGCGCTGGGACGCCGGTGGCCGCGAGCTGCCGTCGCGCGAGCTGCTGGCCGTCGTCGTGCAGCAGCTGGCTGGTGCGCTCTTCCCGATGCGCCTCGGGCCGCCCGACCTGCAGCCCGAGGGCGAGGACTATTACGTCGGCCACACGCTGGGCGCGGCGCTCTCCAGGCTGCGCCAGCAGGTGGCGCTGGAGCTGGGCCATGACGCGCGGCTGCGCGGTACCGAGGTGCCGACCTTCAACGACGCCGCCGAGCGCGTGGCCCGCTTTGCCGCCCGCCTGCCCGCCGTGCGCGAACTGCTGGACAGCGACGTCATCGCCGCCTTCCAGGGCGACCCGGCAGCGCGCAGCGTCGACGAAGTGCTGCTTTGCTACCCGGGCCTGCATGCGCTGATCAGCCACCGCCTTGCGCACGAGTTGTACCGTCTCGGGCTGCCGCTGATTGCTCGCGTGATCGCCGAGCTCGCCCATGCGCAGACCGGCATCGACATCCACCCTGGCGCGCAGATCGGTGCGGGTTGTTTCATTGACCATGGCACYGGCGTCGTCATCGGCGAGACGGCCGTGCTGGGCCAGCGTGTGCGCATCTATCAGAACGTCACGCTGGGCGCCAAGAGCATCCCGACCGACGAGGCCGGCCATGCCCACAAGGGCCAGCCGCGCCACCCCATCGTCGAGGACGACGTCGTCATCTACGCCGGCGCCACCGTGCTCGGCCGCATCACCATCGGCCGCGGCTCGGTCATCGGCGGCAATGTCTGGCTGACGCGCAGCCTGCCGCCGCAAAGCCGCATTTCCCAGGCGGCCTCGCAAGCCGATCCGAACTCAGCCTTCCAGGCGCTGAGCGCCTGATTTCCTCACCCCCACCCACCGCCCCCAGGAGCCCTTTTCCCCATGGCTGACACCCCTCAACTCGCGCTCAGCGGCACCGCCGCGCGGCAGCTTGCGAACGCGACAAAAACCGTCCCGCAGCTCTCCACCATCACGCCGCGCTGGCTGACGCATCTGCTGCAGTGGATTCCGGTCGAGGCCGGCATCTACCGCCTCAACAAGGTGGCCGACCCCGAGGCCGTCAAGGTCGCCTGCGCCAAGCGCGACGAGGCCGAGCTGCCCGTCACCTTCGCCGACTACGACGCCGCGCCGCGCGAGTACTTCCTGAACGCGGTGGCCACCGTGCTGGACGTGCACACCCGCGTGTCCGACCTCTACAGCAGCCCGCACGACCAGATCAAGGAGCAGCTGCGCATCGTCATCGAGACGATCAAGGAGCGCCAGGAGTCCGAGCTGATCAACAACCCCGACTACGGCCTGCTGGCCAATGTCGCGGACGAGCAGCGCCTGTCCACCCTCACCGGCGCGCCCACGCCGGACGACCTGGACGACCTGCTCGGCAAGGTCTGGAAGGAGCCCGCCTTCTTCCTGACCCACCCGCTGGGCATCGCCGCCTTCGGCCGCGAGTGCACGCGGCGCGGCGTGCCGCCGCCCACCATCAGCCTGTTCGGCAGCCAGTTCCTGACCTGGCGCGGCATCCCGCTGATTCCCAGCGACAAGGTGCCCGTCAACGACGGCAAGACCAGCATCATCCTGCTGCGCGTGGGCGACAAGCGCCAGGGCGTCGTCGGCCTCTACCAACCCGGTCTGCCGGGTGAGCAAGGCCCGGGCCTGTCGGTGCGCTTCATGGGCATCAACCGCAACGCGATTGCCTCCTACCTGATCAGCCTGTATTGCTCGCTGGCGGTGCACAGCGACGACGCGCTGGCCGTGCTCGAAGACGTGGAAGTGGGCAAGTACCATGAGTACCCTGACACCTACCGCTGACGTGGTCGAGAGCCCATTCGACGTCGCTGCGCTGGGCCGGTTGGCCAACGAGCTGTTCGGCAGCTTGAATGCCGGACCGCTGCCGTCGGCCCAGCCGGTGCAGTCGGCCGGTGGCTTGAACGTGCCCGCCAACCCGCTGCCGCCCGGCCTGCCTGGCGGCCCGCTGCCTCAGTCCACCACCACGCAGGTCGGCGGCTTCGGTGCTGCCGCGCCTGGCCTCAATCTCGCGCCCACAGGCCCCGATCACGTCGCCGCATTGCTGCGCCCGTCACCCGCCCGGGCACCCCACGCGCAAGCTGGCAATGGCGTGCCCGACGTGCTGCTGACCAGCGTGCCCGGCATTGACGGCCGCGCCGGCGGCCAGCTGCTGGGCGTACCTCAGCAGATCTCGCCGCCGCAACGCGAAGCCGTGCCCTCGGGCTACTACTTCGTCGAGCCTTCGAGCGTGTCTCAGCAGCCATCGCTCTACGTGCTGGACCTGCAGCCACGCCACCCCGGCGCCGCAGGTCATCACGCTGGCGAACTGCCGAACAAGCATGTGCTGCAAGGCCAGCGCCAGCCCTTCGACGTGAACGCCATCCGCCGGGATTTCCCCATCCTGTCGGAGCGCGTCAACGGCAAGCAACTGGTCTGGTTCGACAACGCCGCCACGACGCAGAAGCCCAAGGCCGTCATCGACCGGCTGAGCTACTTCTACGAGCACGAGAACAGCAACATCCACCGTGCTGCCCACACTCTGGCCGCGCGCGCGACGGATGCCTACGAAGGTGCCCGCAAGACGGTGGCGAAGTTCGTCAATGCGCGCTCGGCGGATGAGGTCATCTTCGTGCGCGGTGCCACCGAGGCCATCAACCTCGTGGCCAACACCTGGGGCGAGCAGCACATCGGTGCGGGCGACGAGATCGTCGTCTCCCATCTGGAGCACCACGCCAACATCGTGCCCTGGCAGCAGCTCGCCGCGCGCAAGGGCGCGCATCTGCGCGTGATCCCGGTGGACGACACCGGCCAGGTCATCCTGAGCGAGGCGCAGAAGCTCATTGGCAGCCCGCGCGCCAAGCTGCTCGCCGTGACGCAGGTCAGCAATGCCCTGGGCACGGTGGTGCCGGTGCAGGAGCTGGTCGGCATGGCGCAGCGCCAGGGCGTGACGACGCTGGTGGACGGCGCGCAGTCGGTCTCCCACCTCGCGGTGGACGTGCAGGCCATCGGTTGCGACTTCTTCATCTTCAGCGGCCACAAGATCTTCGGCCCCACCGGCATCGGTGCGGTCGTCGGCCGCAAGGAGGTGCTGGACGCGATTCCGCCCTGGCAGGGTGGCGGCAACATGATTGCCGACGTGACCTTCGAGCGCACGGTGTTCCAGCCGGCGCCGGCGCGCTTCGAGGCTGGCACCGGCAATATCGCCGACGCGGCCGGTCTGGGCGCCGCGCTGGACTACGTCTCGCGCATCGGTCTGCACCACATCGCCCGCTACGAGCATGACCTGCTGGCCTACGCGACCGAGGCCATCCGCCCCATCCCGGGCGTGCGCCTCATTGGCACCGCGGCCGACAAGGCCAGCGTGTTGAGTTTCGTGCTGGCGGGCCATGAGACGTCAGCGGTGGGCAAGGCGCTGGCGGAGGAGGGCATCGCGGTGCGCTCCGGCCACCACTGCGCCCAACCCATCCTGCGCCGGTTTGGCGTGGAAGCGACCGTTCGGCCATCATTCGCGTTCTACAACACCTGCGACGAGATCGACCATTTCGTGTCGGTGGTGCGCCGGTTGGCGAGGGCTTGAATGATGAGTACGGACACGCTCACCCGAGTCGAGATCCGCCCACTGCCCGACAGCTTTGCCGCCGAGGTGGTGGGCCTGGACCTGAGCCAGCCGCTGGCGGACGAAGACTTCCGCCGCATCCACCGCGCCCACCTCGACCACCATGTGCTGGTCTTCCGCGACCAGCGCATCACGCCCGAGCAGCAGATCGAATTCAGCCGCCGCTTTGGCGCGCTGGAGATCCATGTGCTGCACCAGTTCCACCTGAAGGGCCACCCGGAGATCCTCATCGTCTCCAACATCGTCGAGAACGGCCAGCCGGTTGGCCTCGGCGATGCAGGCTACTTCTGGCATTCGGACCTGTCGTACAAGGAGAAGCCCAGCCTGGGCTCCATGCTGCTGGCCCAGGAGTTGCCGGAGGAAGGCGGCGATACGCTGTTTGCCGACCAGCACGCGGCCTGGGTGGCGCTGCCGCCCGAGCTGAAGCAACGCGTGCGCCACCTGAAGGCTGAGCACTCCTACCTCGCCAAGTACGAGGAGCTGCGCGAACGCAGCCCGTGGCGGCCCAAGCTCAGCGACGAGCAGGTCGCACAGGTCAAGCCTGTCGTGCAGCCTGTCGTTCGCACCCATCCGGAGACGGGGCGCCTCGGCCTCTTCGTCAGCGAGCACTTCACGACCCGCATCGTCGATGTTTCCGAG